>NZ_BORB01000007.1:0-145369 GCF_018332955.1 Lederbergia ruris | reverse complement strand
AGCGCAAGTGCGGAAAACGATATAATTTGAAGCGCATTCGTCGTTTGATGATTTTATTAGGCTTAAAATCATTTATCCGCCGTTCGAATGGATATTCCACCAAAACAAGCTACGTCAACATCGAGGAAAATATTTTGAACCGGGAATTTACGGCAGACAAGCCAAATCAGAAATGGGTAACGGATATCACACATTTAAAATACAGCCTGAGTCATAAAGCTTATTTAAGTGTCATCAAAGACCTTTATGATGGTTCTATTGTTGCCTATAAGGTTGGATATTATAACGATAATGAGCTGGTTATGGAAACCATTAAAGCAGCACTGGAAGCAAATCCAGGTGCTACGCCTTTACTGCATAGTGATCGGGGTTCGCAGTATACATCGAAAGAATATCGTTTGGTGACGACAAAAGCCGAGATTACACGCAGCATGTCCCGTGTTGGGAAATGTATTGATAATGCGCCTGTAGAAAGCTTTTTTGGCCATTTTAAAAGCGAATCTTATGATTTAAAACAATATAAGAGCTTTGAAGAATTAGTAGAGGATATTGATCGATATATCCAATTTTATAATGAAGAACGTTACCAGGAGAAATTAAACAGCCTGACACCGTTGGAATATCGGTACCAGACTGTTGCGTAGATTTTTGTTTTTTTACTGTCTACTTGACAGGGTGCAGTTCAAATTTGAGAAGATGCTCTAATTTTTAACCCTAATAACTTGCATTTGCTCCAATGTTTCATGCAGCTCTTGTAATTCTCCCTTTAGAACCAGATTACTCTTTTGCTTTTTGTTGCTTCACAAGCTCTTCCATCTCTTCTTCATATTGACGTAAATATTCATTGACATCTTTACCGGAATTGGCGAATTCTTGGAATTCACCCCATGGGATACTACCGTATTTCGCCGGGTTATCCGGTCCTGTTGCATAGCCGTTTGCGAACAAGGATTCAAGATGTTTATCACTTATCTCTGGCTTCCCTTCACCAAACACAGCTTGCACATCAGGATTTACCAAAATGGAAGTTTCACCCTGTTTAGATTTTTCCATTTGTACTTCATCAGACAGGAGATACTCAATCATCTTCATAATCAATTCTTTATGCTCACTCGGTTCTGTGATAGCAAAACCACCAGCGTTTGGTTGCGGATTCAATCCTTCATACCCTTCCCAAACCGGATAAGTGGCGATATCGATATTATCTTTTTCAACCCAACCCCAATTCGTTCCCGACGGAGCCATTGCTACATTATCCTTACCAAATTCAGCACCCCAGTTCATAAGTAAGCTACCTGGTTCCTCTGTTGGGTAATTACCGGGAATTGAAATTGTATCTTCAATCATTTGAAAAAATCTTTTGTAGGCGTCATTCCCAGAAATATTCACTTCATCTGTCTCGGGATCAACAGCTTGTGTGCTAAATTGTGTCCAAGCGTCATAGGGCACATCGAGATCTAGGCCGCGATATTCCACCCCATTTCTTTCACCTGTTAAGTCTTTTGCCAGTTCGACAACTTCTTCCCATGTCATCCCGTCTTCTGGATAATCTACTCCAAAAGTATCAAATACATCTTTATTATAGTGTAAGGCAAAAGTAGGTCGGGAATTCGGGATAATCAGAAGTCCCATTTCATCATTTGGATCTTGTCTACGTGCATACTCGACAATGGATGGCTCAAGGCGAGATAAATCAAAGCCCGTTTTTTCAATTACCTCATCCATATTATAGGCTAGGCCAAGATTTTCCAAGAAATTCGTATGTGTAAGTTTCGGCATTGTCAAAACATCAGGTGACTTATCAGCTGCAATCACATCTTCCAATGTTTCTGGATGGTCAGTTGTCGCGTCTTGAACCTCAATGGTAACATTCGGAAACTTTTCCTTTAACAGATCCCCATAACTTTCCATAAAGGGTTCCTCCCCTCCTTGATGGGCCCAGCGAATGGTGACTGGCTCGGTGTTTTCATCCTCGTCTTTTGCTTGCTCATTCCCTGCGCCGTCTTTATCAGCTTCCCCTTCTGTAGGCGTAGAAGAATTACTGCACGCCGCCATAATGGCAAACATACAGCCAATGACAACAAATAATACTAGTAATTTACTTTTCTCTCTCATGTTTGTTCCCCCTTATTATATTTTTTCTAGGATATTAACTATTCATAATATTAAAAATACAAAACTTCTTCTTTCCAAATATTCTATTATGTTATTGATCGTACCAATTAATCTATGCTTCCTAAACTTTCTAAACAAAAGCTTTTTTACCTTCTTGTTCATACGGCTTATTTGCCTGATCATCGATATGTACAGGCACAATGATTTGTTGGACTTTTTTTTCGTTTTTGAATTGTGATTGCAAAACTTCGACGGCAAGTTCCCCCATTTGCACCGAATCTTGTTTAGCCGTCCAAATTGGGTAGAGATCCAATTCGCGTCCCTGGTCAAAGGAGGCGATAGAAAATTCTTCTGGGATTTGCTGATGAAGTCTTTTGGCCGCTTGATAGGCAATTTTTCCAGCATGAGCGTTCATCGCAAATATACCTGATATATCGGGATTTGCCTGTAAAAACTCAGTTGCTTTTTCTACAGCATTCTCCTGAAGAATGTCTGTAAACCAAGCCGAACGGTCAATAGGTATCTTAGCTTCTTCCAAGGCTTGTTCAAATCCTTTTATTCTATCTTCAACGGTAATCGTTGCAAAATTAGGTGCCGTAAACAAACCAATCTTTTGGTGGTGCTCGCAAAGTCTTTTGGTCAATTGATAGGCACCTGTGACATTATCAGAATAGACAGCGGATGTTTCAATTCCCTTGAGATAACGATCTAGTAAAACCAATGGGAAACCGTCCAATGTGAGACGGAGGATCTCTTCGTTATATACCTGATCATCAACAGGAAAAATGATTAATCCTTTTACACCTATTTTTAACATCATCTTTATCGCATTTTTTTCGGTCTCACTATTATGATGTGATTGTTTCAGTATTAATCCATATCCGATTGAATTGACAGCGGTTTCAATACTAGCTAAAATTTGAGCTGAATGCTGTCCAACGACCTCTGGCATAATCAAACCAATAAGCGGGATATCAATTTTGGCTTCCCCGTATTTTTCTTTTCCTGCGTCTCCGGGAGGTTCAGCGACAAAGGTTCCTTTTCCTGGAATTCTATAGGCTTTCCCATCTCCTACAAGTTTGATAAGTGCATTTTTTGATGTAATCCGGCTTACATTGAACTGTTTAGCTAACTCTGCCTCTGAAGGTAGTCGATCATGCGTTTTGTATACACCCTCTTCCATTTTTTTCTCTAAAAATTGACTGATCTTGATATACAAAGGTTTTTTATTGCTAATTCACAATCCCCCCTTTTATCCAAATCCAAGTATATCAGGTAGTATCCGGAAATACTGGATATATTAATAATATAAGCGCTTTCTATATTGTAGTCAAGCGCTTTCGAAAGAAAAGCGCAGGCGGCTGTTTAGGAGCGACAAGCACTTAGAAGGGGGATTTTTCTTTCCAGGTTCAGGGGGGATTTAGCGAAACATCAGCTAAAGGCGCGACGACTATCGCAACACCTACGGAACTTACATCCTGCGAGTCTCTTGCCCTTGTCGTCCGTAACTATACAACACAGTGAGTCTGAATGGCAATTACCTCTGTTTAGAATGTGTACAAACGTAATTTTTATGTTATAATAAGCATATACAGGTTACAATTGCATACAATAAAAAAGACCGTCCATGCGGGAACATGGAACGGTCGCCAATAGACCGTCCCCGTCAAGAGGGGTTGGTAGCGAGATAAAATAATCCCTCACTTACCTGCTAGAGTGCATGAGGGATTATTTTTTATGGTTTTTATCAGAAACGATAAACGCCACTAACATCCCAAAGGATATCATGAGCGTTAACGCACTAACAATGTCCATTGGCAACACCTCCCTCCCGGGAAGTCTCCCATCCGAAGACTTACGGCAGAGCAACAGTGCTACCAAATTCCCTCATGCAAAGCCGATCTATTGTTCTTATATTATAACATAATTAAAATGATAAATGGGCCTATTCCTCTAATAAATATAAGCCGGAAATAGTTCATGGCTCTTTAAAATTTGTCTAGTGTGGGATCTAGCGCAAGCCACGTAGCGACTAGAAAACTTTAGGTGCCTGCTTGCAAGTGAACATCGATTTCCCCATCTCGTATAGTATGGATCGTCAAAAGGTACCACGTCCCGTGCAACGTCGCCCCACCCGTTTCCTATGGCGAAAGTTTGTCCGAAGGACCACAGGATGTAGGTCAGAACGGCGTGGCGATTGGTGTCGCGTCATTAGCCATTCATCCATCTCAAGATGCTTACGCTTTTGTTTCCCGAACATGCCATAGAATACACATCAGCACGGATTGAATCAATGTCATTAAATAGGCATATAAGAAAAGGACACAGATCACCATTGGGAAGGACCATCCTATATGCAGAACAAGGCTTAAACTGGAGGTGACGATATACATAATGATTACGACTGTAAGTGAAGGAAGAAATGATTTAAATAAATACTTTCTACTTAATTTGAGTGCATCCGGTATATTTACGTTATCGATAACAATTGTAAACTCCAAATAAATAAACACAATTCGTAATACTATAAATGTGACCAGTGAAATAAAGGCACCGATATAGGGCAAAAATAACAGAAACAAGGCAGTCAAACCAATTCGTAATAATTGGACAATGATCTCAAGCAAGATAAATTGCAGCCAATATTTTTTGCCATCTTTTATAAATTGAACAAATGAATACTCTTCTTTTTTCACAATCCTATATAGGGAACGAATATATCCCCCTTGGAGAAAAGCTCCGAATAAGAGCATGATGATTAGAATAACCGCTAGAAAGGCCGTTTTTTCAACAGGTCCCGTTAAAAAAAAGAGATTATTCGCAAACAAGGGGATATTCGAAATATGACTAATCGAAGGTAACCCCATTTCTAAAATAAGCTTAACAGAAACAAAAGCCTGTCCAAAAAAACCGATAAAATACAGCCCTAAAGTAAGTCCGATCAAATCAAATAGGATTGGATAAATAAATATTGTCCAATGTTGATGAACTGCGCGAATTCCTTTAAATAGCCCCATGTAATGCCTCCGTTTTGTCGTGTTGATCTTTTACTGAAACGAGATGATTATCAATTGGAATCTTGACCCAAAATCTAGAACCCTTTTCAAGTTCACTTTCTACGCCAATTTCTCCCCCATGGGCATGGACTAGAGCCTTTGATATACTTAACCCTATCCCCGAACCACCATAATCACGTGATCTTGATTTATCAATTCGGTAAAAGCGGTTAAACACAAAAGGTAGTTCATCCTCTGAAATACCAATCCCGTTATCTTGACAATAAAAAGTAAAATCATCTTCACCAATTTCAAATTCCAACCAAACTTCTCCACCTGGTGGTGTATATTTAAGCGCGTTTGAAATAATATTTGTGATCACCTGAATCATTCGATCAGGATCAATATAAGCGGTACAAGGAGTATTCGGGTTTACGAAATGCATTTGGATCTGCCGTTGTTTGGCAATAAATAAAAAGCCATCGTATACCCCTTTCACTAAATAAACTAAGTTCACCTTTTTAATATTTAGCTTAAACCTTGCTCCTTCTGCCTCCGATAATTGTTGAACGTTATGAATCAATCTTGAGAATCTTTCGACTTGTTCATAAATATCTTGTAAATTTTTATCGGTTTTTGGGTAAACCCCATCAATAATTGCTTCCAGACGGGTTAAAACAGAAGTAAGCGGTGTCCGCAATTCATGAGTTAAATCCTCCATCATCTGTTTTCGCCAATTTTCAAGATTACTAAATTCAATTAACAGACTATTGGTGCTATCAATTAATTGCTTTACTTCCTCTGTTCCCTGACGCGGAACAAATTCTTCCCGGTTTCCCTTCAATATCTTCGCCGCATACTTGGCAGCGCCTTTCAATGGTTCTGCATAATATTTTGCAATCATAAAACTAATGAGAAGGACAAGAAGCCCTATGCTTAATAAAATATAACGCTGTTGATCTTTTAATTTCTTTTCAAGCGTAAAGATCGCCGGTGAACTCAAATCCTGATCCATATCAAAATAAGCTCGTAAATAACCCAGTGTCTGACCGTCTTTCACAACTGGTAATTCCACAGAATAGGGATTAGTAAGTTCAAGATGGCTTAATCCATTTTTATAAATAATCTTATGCATGTCCTCACTAACAAACTCTACCGGAGTACCAAATTCCTTAGCCATTTTATGAAAAAGCACTTCATTTTCGAAAGTATATTCCTCTTGACTTAAACCTGTTCGAAAAACATAACTCATTTGATACATCTTTTCAGTAAAATATTGCTGTTTATATTCTATTAAAGCCAGTTTTGTGCTGAAATAAAGAGCCAAATAGATACCGAGTATTGTGAAAAACACGACAGAGGCAATGATCATAAACATTGATACTTGAGCTTTTTTAAAAAAAGCGAGTATTGCGTTCATTTAGCCTGATCCAATATACAATTAAATCTGTAGCCGGCACCAATCTTTGTGACAATATATTTGGGCTCCTTTGGATCTTCCTCGATTTTTTTTCGTAAATTTTTAATATGAGTATCCATCGTTCGACCATCGCCAATATAGCGGTATCCTTGAACAATATACGATAAATCTTGACGACTAAAAAATCGCCCTGGCTTTTTTATTAAAGTATCCAATATTTTAAATTCGGTAGAGGTTAATTTCACAGCTTTGTTGTTTACTAGTACTTCTTGGGTTTCAAAGTTAACGACCAAACTGCCGTGATTAAAACGAAGAATGGTCTCTCTTTCCTTTGTAAACATTTTCATCCGTCTCAATAAAGCATGAATACGGGCTAGAACTTCCTTAATTCGAAATGGCTTGACAATATAATCGTCTGCACCTATATTTAGGCCATTAATCATATCTTCTTCTCTTGACTTAGAGGAAATAATCATAATCGGCACATTGGAAGTTTGCCTAATTTCTTGACAAACAGCTTCTCCAGATAACTTAGGAATCATTAAATCTAGTAAAACCACGTCTACTTTAAATTTATTAAACAGCTTAAGCGCTTCCATTCCATCGCTAGAAATATAGACTTGCCAGCCTTCCTTTAAAAAGTACGATTTTAAAACATCACGGATCGATTCCTCGTCCTCTACAATTAAAATATTCATTTTCATCCATCCTTTTATATTGATATCAAAAAGTTATAAAGATACCAGTAGATGCCGGTAATGTAACAATAGTGAAAGTGATGAATTGGAAAAAAAAGAAAGGTATGTACTATAAAATTACCATCTGAATACGATTATGTCAATTTCATTTCAGAAAGCACAAAAACATAGGTGTCATTCCGATCAAAATTGTGACCATTACATTACATAGTAAAACTCGCCTTCTAAAAATTAAGGCGAGTTTATTCCGCTTTTCTTTTGTCCAGCTCCAGCGCCCAGCGACTAGCAAACTTTCGGTGCCTGCTTGCGTAAGTCAACATCAGTTCGCCTTAACAGGCTCACTGTGTTTCCTTTATCTCGTCAGGCCCCTAAAAAGTTTGTACGTCGCTAAACGGGCGCTTCCGCTTTTCTTATTACTCCACAAGTCCTGTTCTTTCTACTCCTTCGACAAAGTGGCGTTGGAAAATGGCAAAGATTAGTAATGGTGGAAGGAGCGATAGGAAGCTTGCTGCCATTTTTACTGCGCCAGCTTCGTATGATGACATTTGCTGTGATTCTACAAAACTTGTTATCACTCGATCTAATGACAGCATTTCACTAGCAAGCGGTAAATATTGTGAGTCTGTCAAAAACATTTTTGGTAAATAGGTATCGTTCCAAGTCCAAACGAATGAAAATAAGAACACAACTAAAATGGCTGGCTTGGCGAGCGGAAGCATTACCCTTAAATAAAATTTAATGGCACTAGCTCCATCAATTTTAGCAGCTTCCTCCAGTTCTTTCGGCTGGGTCATAAAGAACTGACGGAAAATAATGACGAACAGTGAGCCTTTTACCCCAAATCCTAATAACGATGGCACAATCAAGGTCACAAAACTATCATTTAACCCTAATTTCGTATAGCCAATAATGGTTGGTAAGACGATTACTTGCGGTGGGATAATAAACGCCATAATCAATAGGCCAAATACTAATTTTTTAAATGGAAATTGCAGTCGGGCAAGGGCGTATCCCGCTAGCCCACATGTTATACAATGGAAGACAGCTGAACTCACTGCCACTACAAGGCTAATTGAAAAGGCCTGACCATAGTGCAAACTTTCCCAAGCGCGCACGAGATGCCCGAAATATAAATCAGTTGGAATCCAAGTAATGGTTGGATCAATTAAATCCTTTTCACTCATCACCATGTTGACAATCATCTTCAGAATCGGATTTACATAAATATAGGAGGTCGCAATAAAAATCGTGTATAGAAAAGCTTTAAAAAGCAACCCTTCATTAACCTCTTTTCCTAAAATCACATATCTAACAGAGGTTAACTTTTGGTAAAAATAACGCTTGTTTTTTGGTCTATTATACTTTTTAACGGTTTCAATATTTGTACTCATTGACGGCCCTCCTTTAACGTCTTGCGGCATTTTGTTTTTTCGTAATCCTTACAAAAATGAACATCACAATTAATAAGAAAATGACAATAATCAAGAAATAGATCCATGCAAGTGCACTGCTATACCCGTAATTACCCGTCCCAATTAAATCGATAATGGGATTAAATGGGAAGGTGAACATATCAACAACCGTATAAATCAAATTTAGGAAAATAAATGGGGACATGGCAGGTAAGGTTATTTTCCAAAAAACCTCCCAGGGATTTGCCCCATCTATCCGTGCAGATTCATAGGCTGAATTCGGGATCGTTTGCCGTCCCGCCAAGAAAATTAGGATTTGCACACCGGAATACCATAATACCAACACAAAGCGATTTAATAAGGTTTTTACAGGCTGTGCCCATGAGCTATCCCCTAAAAAAGTATCCAAATATCCTCCAAGTGCAAATTTTTCTAAAAAGCCTAAGCTCCCCTCTCCTTGATTGACAAATTCTGTTAAAAGGTACCCGGTTGTAAAAATAACGGGAAGGAAAAAGATCGCCCGAAAAAGAAATCTTCCGTGTAGCTTCTGATTTAATAGAATCGCAATCATAAGAGAAAAAATTAGGATGATTGGAATCATTAATACAACTTCTTGGAAATAAGGAATTAATTGATCATAGAATTCGGAACTGTTAAACAGGATTTCTCGATAATAACCGACACCATTAAAGTCGTATTGCATCCCTCCAGGAAGGATTTTCACTTTATGAAAACTCATATAAAATGAAAATCCTAACGGGAAAGCTAGAAAAATTAGGAATCCTAGCAACCAGGGTGCGATAAATAAGCTCCCTTCTAAATTACGGGCAACCTTTGCGTTCATCCTCCTTTTCTTCATATTACCTTCCTCCTTCTAGGATTGTGTAATCCTCTGCCTCTACTGCTAAATCTCCATGATGATAAGGTTGCTTATTATAATTCACAACAATGCTTTTTCCATTTTCATAGGTTGTTTTAAATACACCCTTAGCAATCTGTTGATGATCAACAATAAATTGGTCTTGCACATCTGCCAGCGCCTCATTAAAACTTTGATATTGAGCGGCAATTTCTTCTTCCCACCCCTTATAATAGGTGCTATAGAACCTGCGTAAGGAATTAGAATCCATTAATTTTTGTGTTTTTTCATAGGTTAAGATAAAGGACGGGAGCGCTCCGTACTCGATTCCTTGTAAAAAGCTTTCTTTCGTATCTCCACCTATATTTCCATAATCAAAGGAATAACTCATTAATCCATGGAGTGCAATTTGGGCAAATGGAATTTTTCGATCAACAAATAAATCATAGGAATAATCATTCTCCATCTGCCTAAGGTGATTAATGTTCTTCAAGCTGTAGAAATTTCCGTACGTAACCCGGACTTCTCCAAGCTCCTCCTTTGTTTTGGCCATAATATTTTCTTGAATTTCCTTTGCTTCTTGCCGATCTGCAAAGTGCTGATCATTATAATCCGTTGATAACATGGCGCCAATGCCACTACCATATAAATAGCCATCAATTTGCAGTTCCTTCGCTTTTTTGAAATCTTTTAGAATTGTTTTTTCCATAAATTTCGGACTGACAAGGACATTGTCCCCGCCATACTCATAGAATTTAATGATGGTCGAGCTTAAATCACGGAGCCCATCGCGATTTGGTCGAAAACCGTCTTTATTCGTATTATTAAACGTATAAGAGCTGGCATCTAAATAAACGGCAAAGCCTTTATTATGAGCGAAATCTACAAATTTCTTCATTCCTTCATTTCCACCGAGCTTTTTCGCTACAGGGAAATGTCCCCCATAATTTTCATATCCCTTTCTTTGCCAGCCATAATAATGAATCTCCATATCTTCTACACCTAAACTATTGAGCTCTTTCACCATTTGAGTCGCTTCTTCAGTCGTTGTGAGCGAAAGAAAAGAATCTCTTATAAAACCATTTTTCGTTCCGCCGCCAAGCAGATCTAATTGTAAACGAATATTCTCTGATGCCTCTTGCCGGCTTAAACCTTGGTCTTTCATTAAATATTCACGGTATTTTGTTGCCATATCCACATACCCTGGATCTTTTCCTTCCAGCATATAATAGCGAACGGAACGATCGCCTCTCTGCATCTCTTCAGAATAAGTGTGAAATCCGGCGAATGTCTTCCGATTTGTCGGTTGGAAAAATTTAAAGCGAAATAAATGTTCCGCTGTTACCCAATTATACTGACTTAAGGATTGTGACGGCGCAGAAACGATATTGGCATACACATCCCCGTCCTCAATAATCCCTAAAAAGGCATCGTTTCCCGCTTTTATGCCAAAAGTCGGCATGCGAACAGGTTGTCGATTAGAGAGAGTGGAGTTAGAAGAAAAAGCCAAATCATCTCCGTACACCCTCTCCGTATACAAGTTATTTGTGCTTGCCCGGTCTTTTTGAAATTCAATTAAGGCACCCGGACCATCAGGAAGAAATACATAGCCATTTTCCTTTTCTGAAGTGTCAGCTCCTAGAAAGGGAAATAATCGTAAGGAAACGAGCCTGCTTTTCGGATCTTTTTTCGCCTCCTCTTTATCCTTTGGAGCTTCTTTTCCATCAACAATATCATCCGCTAATATTCGCGTTTCAACGTAATCGTCAGCAAGTCGCACCTCTACAGGAATGACAAAGCCCATTTTAGGCAGGTCATAGGTAATTTGAAAACCATTTTCAATTTTTTTATAGTCAACCGTGCCTCCTTGACTGTTAAAGTTTGATTCCTTCACAACATCTTTACGAACATTAAATTCTACGTACGTAAACATGAAAGGAGATTGCAAATGGACTTGCCAAACCTCAGAGGTCTGTCCCTCTCCCCAACCTTGCGGATTAGGAAATGATCTTAAAACCTTTCCAGATTGTTTATTAGTCACAGTAAAATGTCCACTTTTCGGGTCCGCTTGTAAAATTAGGTTTTCATTTTCGGCCACTGCTTCAAATTTACTTTCATCTGGAAGGGAACCTACCACTTTATCTGTTCCCTGCGGTACCTCTGTCTCCTCACTTGCTGCATCATCTGTTGTACTTTCTTCTGTATCTTGATTGTCTTCAGCCACATTTTCTTGGCCTGTTTGCTCCCCTTCAGATGAATCTGTTTGCGCCATGACGGTTCCTGAGCTGAAGATAAGTAGTAAAGCTAAAAGGATGAGTAGCATCGCTTTTTTCTTAAACATCACATTGTCACCTCCTGATAAAGTGTATAGACAAAGTCAATTGTCTCGGAAGATAGGCCAATGATAATAAAGATCAGTACCCACAACATAATCATGGCAAATATCGATAACAAAATATTAACAATCGTTTCACCAACGGAATAATTTTGCAGGGCTTGCACCATCCAAAAGAATAGAGCCGCACACCAGATAATCATGGCTGATGAGAAAAATCCGTAAATCGAACCCTCACTTAATGTCATAATATTGGACAACAATGCAAGTGGAAGGCCTAATATAAATACCGGTATTAAGGAATAGGCACTACCGATAAACACATCTTTAAAACGAGCCTGACCATAACGAATCGCTCCGATTAGGTAATGGCAAATCACCCAAGATACCCAGACTAACGTCCCCCCTAATAAAATCGATCCAGCATTTAAGTTTTCTACTGGTATCGGCTGGAAGGTAAAGCTCGTATAGTAAATTCTCGTTAAAGCGACGATTACCACTAAAGCGAGAATAACGAAAGCACTTAAATAACCGCCTTTATTGCTATATCTAATATCCGCAAAGCCCTCTAAAGGATGGATAAGGATATAGAAAGCATGTTTTAAATGCTCGATTAACGTAAGTTCTTTTTTCTTCGCCTTTTCCTTTTTAACTCTTTTGCTTTTACGTTTACTCTTCCTTTGATATTGCGAGCCGACAATTGTCCCTACTCCAATCACAAGAAACGCATTAGCAAAATAGGCAAAGTTCTTTTGAAACCATTGCAGTCTGATTTGCCAAAAGGAATCTGAATAACCTACTTCATCCCCTGACAGTTTATACAATTCTCTTGCTTCTTCATAATCCTCCCCGGAAAAAGCAGCACGTGCAAGTCCTTCATAAGCTGGGGAAAACAAAGCATTTTGCTTCACAATTTTATCCCAGTACTCTTCACTTTCTGCATATTTCCCTTCTTGGGTAAGAATATAGGCTGATTGAATATCATGCCCAAAATCAGTTGTTTGAAGTGCCTGAACTAAATTAAGGGAGTCATCTAAAATAAAAATCTTATTCTCACTATTAGTATCAAGGGCAACCGGACTTTTCGTAACACCGACCTGCGGAGAACCTGAAATCACGGGTGCTCCCCAGAAAAAGAGCAGTTCACCGTTTTGATTAAATTGAGCGACAATCGCATTGGCTTTATCAATCACCGTCACAATGCCATTCCGATCCACAGTGACATCGGTAATTTCTGTAGCGGGAGGTCCTTCCTCATCAGATTGCGCCATCGTTCTTCTTCGCAAAAAGTCTAAATTAATGTTGTCACTAAAGGAAAAATCCTTCCATTGGTTTTCACCGCGGATATTAATCTTTTTGATTTGCTCCGTTTTATCCCGGGAAACGGTATAAATATAACCATTATGATCAATATCAATGTTACGAATCGGGTTCGGGAGCAGTCTAACCTGCCGCTTCAATTGCTCTTCCGTATAGAAAATATTACGAACCCGGTCCATTAAAGAAACCTCTGTTACATTTGTACCGTAAAATCCGTAAAATTCGCCTTCAGGATCTAATTGAATAATTCCTTGATAGGTTCCACGGGAGACTACAAAAACAAAGCCGCGCCGGTCAACGATCATATTAATCGGTTCATAGACAAACTTATCATCCACATACTTCGATTCGGGACGTCCAAATTCTTTGATAAGCTTACCATCCTTATCTAATCGGAGAACCCTTTTGTTGCCAGTGTCCGCTACAAAAATGTCTCCATTTGTATCGACAAAAACTCCTGACGGCTGATTCAACGGACTTTCTTGAACCGAAATCACCCGAATAAGCTCTCCGTCTTTATCCAAATGAACAATACGATTATTTCCTGTATCAGCAATATAAATATGATCATTATCATCAATAAATAAATCTTGTGGTTGCTTTAATGGAGAATAAACGCTTTCGCCATTTTCATCAGTCACATATATATCTTGTGCCAATACCCCGGTCGGTTCATATGCAGGCTGCGTGAATATCGTTCTACCAAAACCATTCACACTGAAAGTATCATAGGGTGCATCTGCCTTCACACTCAAAGAGGAAGACAGAAACAAGATTATAAGGCTGATAGAGGCGAATAAGCAATGCCATATTCTACGTATTATTTTCATTACAGTACCTCCGTTTTTCTTGCCTTATTTAATTCCAGAATGAGCCATTGTCGCAATAACCTTTCTTTGGAAGAACAAAAAGATGATTAATTGCGGCAAAAACATAATCAGAGCACCAGCGGCAGCCGCTCCCTGTCTTGCTACTGTATTAGCTAAATTGGCAGTCAAGGATTGCATATAGTAAGGCAAAGTTTTCATCGATTCATCCTGCATAAACAATTGCGAAGTTTCCACATTCCCCCATGCACCTTGAAAGGAAATAATCGCAATCGTCGCAATCGCAGGTGTTACAATCGGTACGACAATTTGCAAAAACATGCGAAATTCAGACGCACCATCAATCTTTGCCGCTTCCATCACCTCATTAGGCACTTGATCCATAAATTGCTTCATCAAAAACACCCCTACTGGCATTGCCACCATCGGCAATACATGCCCCCAGTATGTGTTCATAATCCCTAAGTTTTGCACAACCACATAGCGTGGAATTTGCAAAACAGTGGGAACAAACAAGAGCGAGAGCATAATGATGCCGAACACGAGATTGGCTCCCGGAAATTTATGCTTCGATAAGGCATAAGCACATAGTGAACTCGTAATTACCATCGCTGCAGTAGCTGCAACGGTCACAATGACACTATTAAAAATATAGCGTGAAACAGGAATAAAGGTGTCTTGTGTCATCGACATCAATTCAACAAAGTTTTGAAAGGTCGGGTCTTGCACAATAAAAGTAGGCGGAAAAAGAAACAACTCATGTAATGGTTTAAACGCATGATTAAAAATATACACAATCGGCAATAGCATAAAAATCGCTAATAATGTAAGAAAGAACAAAATCACCCATTGCGTAGCATCCAATCTTCTAATATCTCTGCCAAAGTTTTTCATTTTAAAAACGAGACTGTCGCCCATATTTTTAAATGTATCGATTATTTTCATCCTAAGCTTCCTCCTTTTCACCAAATAGATAAAAGAAGACTCGACTTAGCAAAAACATAAGCAACAATAATATAACCGAGACAGCACTGGCATATCCGAGCTCAAAACGAATAAATCCGTAATCTTCAATATGGCTGATCATCACTTGTCCGGCATAATTAGGGGTTGGATTTGTACCTGAAAGCTGGACACCTAATTCTCCAGATTGTAATGTATGAACGATTGACATTACCCCTGCAAATAATAATTGCGGCTTTAAGGAAGGCAAGGTAATATACCAAATTTCCTGTAATCGACTAGAAACACCGTCAATTTTCCCTGCATCATATAACTCCTGATCGACATTTAACAAGCCTGCCAATAAAGCGAGGAAACCAATTCCCATACTTGACCAGATGGAGACGACAATCATAATATTCAAAAGCCAATCTTGATCCTGCAAAAAGATAACCGGTTCTGTAATAAAGTTATATTTTAGGAGGAAACTGTTAATATAGCCTGTGCGATCCCCTGAAAACATTACCTGCCAAACAACGGTCATCGCTACCCCCGCTGCAAGCGATGGCGCGTACATCGCAAGCGCAAATATCATCCGTAATGTGTTGGGCAATTGGGAAATAAACCAAGCCAACAGAAATCCCAGAATAAATCCAACAGGTCCTACAAATAGCGCAAACTTAAAGGTATTCGGTAATACATTCTGTAGAAACACGATATCTTGCGAGAACAAAGTTTGATAGTTTAACCAGCCTGACCATTCTGGAAATTGAATCGAATTAAAATATGTGAAACTTAATCCCATCGCTGCTATAACAGGAACAACGATAAAGACAATAAACATAATCATAAAGGGAGCAATAAACAAATAGGATAAGCGAAATCTCCAAATATCAGCCATTAATTGTTTTGCCTTATTCTTCATTTTTAGTTTAAATGGACTAGGGACTCGCTCAACTGAGCCTGCCTTTGCATTCTCCACTTGCGTATGACTATTCATCTTTGTTCACTCCTTCCCATGGCTTTGATACATCAAGTAACTTTAATGGATGCAAAACATTGCCGTTTTCATCAATGATGTCAAATTCCATTTGCTTCCTTTTTAATTCACGATTAATCTCTTTTACAGCCTTCTCTAATTCCACTCGCGGGTTTTCACTCTCCAAAACGGTCTGGTTCCAAGCGAAATCTAATTGTCTTGTTGTCATATAACTTCCGGGTGTGTTAGGTAAATCCTTGACCCACTTCCATTGTTCCAAAATCGCCTCTAAATCTGCTTTTCTCCAAGGCATTTCTCGAAATGCTTCAATATTGGCTGAATTCCAGCGAAAAGTTTCGCCCCTGAATTGTTCCAAATTCAACCCGTATTCTGTTTGGATTTCGGGTGAGGTATACCATTTAATAAATTCCCATGCCATTTCTTGTTTTTCTTTTGGCGTATCATTAAAGAGCATCATGCTTGTTGTATCCATTCCCGTTCCTCCAGCCCAGCGAACAAGTTCCCCTTCACTGTTGATATGACCAGGAATAGGGGCAATTCCCCATGTATCCAAAATTTCTGGGGCTGCCACTAATAACTGCATATACTGATTAAAATCGGAAATACCAATCGGCATCGTCCCTTTTCGGAACTGTTGGTAAAAACTTTGCACCTGATTATCAAGACCATGTAGGTTAAATAAATTTGTCCATTCTTCAAATCCCTTAAAGGCTTCTGGTTGGTCTAAAGCTGTAGCCAATCCGTCTTCTGTATAAAGCTCTGCTTCATTTTGATAGAGCATATAGGAAAAATCTTTCGGATCAGCATAAAAATTATACTGATTCTGCAATAAAGTCGGAATCATGTCATAGACCTCTTCCCATGTTTCCGGAACGTCTAGACCAAGTTGTTGTAAAATATCCTTCCGATAAAACATCACTTTAAAATTAATCGTCTCCGGAACCCCGTAATAATGCCCATCATAATAATAAGGAAGCAATGATCCGGGTGCATATTGATTCAGCAATTCTTCCGAGCCAGGCAACTCCGAAATATCTTTTGCTGCTCCACGGAGGGCCATTTCAAAAGGCATACCACTTGGCACTCCAAGCGCAACATCTGGCATAATGCCCGCGGCTTTTGCTAAGACTAATAGATTTTGATCTTGGATCAGATTCACATTTACTTTTATGCCGTGTTCAGGAGTAAAATATTGGTCGGCCAATTGCTGTAGTTCCTCCGCATAATCTCGGCCCCACATCATCCAAACATTTAATTCTTCATCTTTTTGTTCCCGTAATTGATTCTGATCTTGGAAAGAATAAAGCAAAGAATGAAAAGTTCCTTTTATTTTTTCAAATGGATTGGCTGTCATTCTTGGAAACTCTTCTTTTGCTGACACCAAATAGAGTTTATCGATCTCTAATGGACTGTCCATTAATTCTTGTCTCTGTTGATCGACTTTCTCTTGCATTGTTCCAATAACCACTTGTTTATTGGGAATCTCATTAGGTTTTTCCAATAATTTAGCTAAGTCTTGGACAGCTGATTCAAAAGCCTGGGAAACATTATTTCTCCCCCCATTAATTTCAATCGTTTGCTGCGCCATTGCAGCGAGTTGATCATGCATGTCTTCAAGTTGTTCGATCAATCCGGGTAACTCTTTCTTTACATTCCAAACCCTAAATTCATCGACAACGGCCTTTCCCTTTTCAATTCTGCCCCCAGAAGCAAGGCGCAGTTCTTGTGATACAGATTTAATTTGCTCAGATATTTCTTCTATTTGGGTAATGACCGGCATGAATGGTTCATAGGTGGCTCCTAAGGTAAGAGTATGTTTCCCCTTTTCCAAGTAGAATTCGTACGGATGTTCCTTTTCATCTTGAACAAAAACTTCCTGCCATTTTGTTGCATAAGGAATTTTGAAATGTTTCATTTCCGCAAACGGAATTTGACCATCAATGTAAATACTTCTAAAAGTTGACAAACTCTTTCGATAATTCTGTAAGCCACGAAAGCCTATTTTATACTTTCCGGTTTCAGGCACTTCGAATTCCCATGTAACGGCTTGACCGCCATTTTGCCAGCTAGTTCCTCCTAACGTATTAAACTTTATTTTGTTTAATGATTTAGGTGTTGTTAACGGGTCCCGATTATATTGTACTTGGATCGATGTTGAGTTTTTTCCGAGAAAATCTTCCGCTTCCAACTGAATCGTATGATCGGAACTTGTTTCGCTTTTTGGATATTCCGCTTTCACATCTTGATAAGCCGGATAGCTTGTGGGTGGTTGAATCGCAATAGATTCAATCGCAACGGCCTCTCTTTGCGGCTGGATACGAATCGTATTTTTTCCTTTTTCTAAATAAAAATGCAGCGGTTCCACACTTACCCCGGGATCGCGCAACGTCGCTGTCGTCCAGTCGGTCGTTTCCTCAACTAATGATCTAATTTGATTTCCTTCATCATCAAATTGTGGGTCTTTATCTTTATACTGTCTTCGTAATTCGATGGAGCGGGCCTCCCGATAGGGAATGGATTCGTTTATCGCGACACTTAAAATAACGGATTGACGACTTCCACCTTCTCCTTGCGATAGGGGAATATAGTCCATCGCGATTTCATATAATCCTGCACTCTTCACATCCACTTCATATTCTACCCAGCCGACTGCATCCGCAAATATTCCCACTTGATCCCGGCCTTTATAGGAATCTACGGTGAATGAAGTATCATCGGCCTGTTTCGCAAAGTCTTTCGCTTCCACTTTTATATGGTCTTTTCCGGGTTGAATCCCTTCATCTTGCCATTTATGGATAATATCGTAATAAAAAGGTTCAATAAATTGCGATAAATCTGGTTCTATTTTTGTTTCCTCTTCCTCTGCCGCTGCGATTTTGGGAGCTGTTAAAGGTTGGAATAGGCTTAAAATAAAGGCGGCTATCACGAACAAGTAGAACGATTGTCTGATTAAATTCTTTTTAAACGCTTTCATTTTTTCCTCCCTTAATCTGTCATTAATTCTTGACTATTCTTATCAAAGAATAATGCTTTTCCCATATCGACCGCCACAGTTATTTCATCCCCTTCATCATATCGATATCTTGGATGTGCTCTCACTGTGAAGGATTCTTTTCCATACGAGTCTACATGGTAATAATGGTCTGAACCAATAAACTCATTAAATTGCAAAAAACCTCTAATCGTGGCATGTGGATAGGATTCTATTAATTCTCGCTCAACCCCGATATGTTCGGGTCTTATCCCCATGACAACCTCATATTCTTGCATTCTTTTATTCCTCATCATCGCGGCTTGCTCATCGGTTAAACGCAAATTAAACGCACTCGTAAAGAAGCGAATATGACCATCAATTTCTCGGATCGTTCCATGGAAAAAGTTCATTGGCTGGTTTCCGATGAATTTTGCTACAAACATATTTTGCGGTCGATTATAAATCACTTCAGGCGTATCTACCTGTTGAATAATTCCTCTGTTCATGACAACAATCCGATCGCCCATTGTCATCGCTTCAATCTGATCATGGGTGACATAAATCGTTGTAACGCCAATCGCCTTATGCAAACGAATGATTTCCGCTCGCATTTGCACTCGCAGCTTCGCATCCAAATTGGATAATGGTTCATCCATTAGAAAAGCTTGCGGTTGCCTGACAATGGCTCTTCCTAAAGCAACACGCTGCCTTTGACCACCACTTAATTCCCTTGGTTTACGATCAAGAAAGCTGCCGATTTCCAATACCCGTGCCGCTCGTTTAACCGCATCTTCAATTTCAAACTTCGGTACTTTTCTAATCCGAAGTCCAAATGCGATATTTTCATAAACACTTAAATTTGGATATAAAGCATAATTTTGAAAAACCATGGAGATATCACGATCTTTTGGAGGAATATCGTTCACAAGCGTGTCGCCGATAAAAATCTCTCCTCCAGAAATATCCTCCAATCCGGCAACCATCCGCAAAGTGGTTGATTTTCCACACCCTGACGGTCCTAGAAAAACTAAAAACTCCTGATCTTCAATATCTAAATTGAAGTCTTTCACAGCAAATTCTTTGAATTTTCCATACCGTTTTGACACATTATTCAATAAAATTCTTGCCATATAGGTTCCCTCCCAGACAATAGAATAGATACCTTGCTTTATTTTATATAGATATTACCTTATTTCCTGTGAATTTGGTGTGAAGATTTTTCACACCACTTAAATTTTTCACCAAGAAATGATCGGTGAAAACTCTCCTTCGTATTGGAGAACTTTCTGGGCGGACTTCGAGTTATTGAACAAACAAAACGAACCCCCTGCTTTATATTTATCACAAGGGGGTTTTTGGTTCTGGTTATACAATTAGTTTGCTATATCCCTCTTCGTAAAAAAGACAAAAGCAAGGAGTAGAAATAGAACAAAGTAAATCGCCATCATCGTAATCGAAAAAGACATGGTCATTCCCTCGACTAACGGGGTCCCGTCTATATATTGCATAAGGTTGGTGTTCGCAAATAAGCTATACTTCGGCCATTCAAATTTACTGGCCAATAGATTCGTAATGGTTCCTCCTGACATGAGCAAGAAGATGGAGATTCCAATCGCAAGTCCGCTAATTCGAAAAACAGCGGAAATCATAAAGGCCATTGTCGTCAACATAAAAACACTTAGAGAATTGAACAGATATGTCTTAATCAAATAGATCAATAGACTTTGTTCAACGACTTTTCCATTTGCATAAGCTAAATGAGTATTATGGGCTGCGTCCCCCGTTCCGAAAAGGATAACGCCGATGAGCGCAGAACCAACAAACAAAATAGCAAGCATAAACAACAAAAGTAAAATCGTTGTAATATATTTAGATAATAATATTTTCCAACGCTTGTACGGCTTGATCAACAAGTTTTTGATTGTACCACGGCTAAATTCATTGGCGACAATGCCTGATGCGACAATAATCACGAGCAATCCAACTAAGCTTGTCATCTGCGCATTTTCACCTATAAATGTCCACATGGATGATGGTTGTGTTGGAGGCAAGTTATGTTCGATTCGATATTCGCCAATTGCAATCTCCTGCTTAAGATACCCTTTTAGAGAAGGAGCCATGACAATATCGGAATCAGCCAACATCTCTTTGTTTTCAATTACTTCACTTTGTAGCTCTTCTTTCCAATGTTCGTTTCCTAGTTCAGCCCGTGTATCCAAATATTTTGATATCGCCCCACCAGCTATTAAGACGAGCAATAAAAATCCAATCATAATATATGTGCTTATTTGTCTAAAGATTTTAATCCATTCATTTTGTATAAGTCTATGCATTTGCCTTCACCACCTTCTGATTCGTGATTTCAAGAAACCGATCTTCCAATGAAACGGATTGTTTTTTCATTTCATAAATTAGTAAATCATGATGCACTAAAAAATTGATCACTTCGGGTACTTGTTCTTTTCCAAGCGTGACTTCAAAACCTCCTGGTTGAGCCTGAATGAGGTAGTCCTTTTTCTCTAACAATTTTATTGCCTTCTGAGGTTGGTCAATCGTACATACATATTTATGCTTTTGTATGGACTCCTCTTCTTTGACCATCTGCATATCTATCAACTTTCCCTTTTGGATGATCGCGATCCGATCACACATCATTTCCATTTCAGATAGCAAATGACTCGAAACAATGACGGCGAGGTTTTTTTCTTTTGCGAGACTTCGCAAATAATCACGAATTTCTCGAATCCCCGCTGGATCTAAACCATTAGTTGGTTCATCTAAAATCAATACCTTCGGATCATGCAAAAGGCTTTGGGCAATGCCTAAGCGTTGCCGCATCCCCAAAGAATATGTTTTTACCTTGTCGTGGATTCTTTCCGTTAACCCTACTAACTCTACCACTTCATCTATTTTTTCTTTCCCAATCCCGGTTGTTAATCTGGCAACTTGTTGTAAATTTTGATAGCCTGTGAGAAATTTATACATCTCCGGATTCTCGACAATCGCACCTACATGGCGAATTGCCTCTTCAAACTCTTTTTTTACATCTTTCCCACAAATCGTAATGTCCCCACCGCTCATCCGAATCAGACCAACGATCATTCGAATAGTGGTCGTCTTCCCTGCACCATTTGGACCAAGAAAACCAAATACTTCCCCAGGCATAACTCCGAAGCTTAAATCATCAATAATTTTCCTTCCACGGATCGTTTTTGTGACATTTTTCAATTCAACAATTGGCTCCATTTTCTCTTACACTCCCTTTTCCTCCATTTTCATTTTGAACCAGTCCAATACGGATAATCCGTATTCTTCACGCAATGTTTCTACATGTTCATGACCAACGATATGACCGTTATAAATGGCCAATACTTCATCTAATAGAGATTCCACTTCATTGATCTCATGTGTAGCAATGATTACTGTTTGTTTAGAGAAATCAATATATCTTAATAAGCTTGTGACCATGGATTCCCGCACCATTGCATCTAATCCCGAAAAGGGTTCGTCTAACAAGATAACGGGAGTATTGCGAGCCAATGTCAGCACTAGTTTTAACCGTCCCCGGTTTCCTTTGGAAAGCCTTCTAACTTTTTTCTGTGGCTCTAGTTTTAATTCTTGTATAAGCAACTTGGCTTTGCCTATATCAAAATCGGGGAATTGGGAAGCATAGAAAGATAAGATCTTTTCAACTGTGAACGCTTCATAAAACATATCCAGTTCCGTTAAATAAGCCACCTGCTTGCATGTTTTTCTAGTAACTTCCTCCCCCAATACGGTAATGTTTCCTTGATTAGGATAGACTAAGCCAGTAATCAGTTTTAAAGTAGTTGATTTCCCACTCCCATTTGGTCCTAATAATCCGTAAATTTTTCCGGGTTGAAGCTCAAGATTGATATGATCTAGCGCTTCTTCTTTTCCATATCTTTTTGTTACTTCATGAAAGCGAATCGTCATCCTCATCCCTCTCTTTCAAATAGCTTTGTAATCCAGCTATTATTTCTCTACTAGAAAAACCTAAATCTTTCATATTTCCAACAAATTGTTCAATGATTTCCTTTTGCATCGATTGTTGTAATCCTTGCACAATCCCCTCATCCTCTAATACGAATGAACCTTGCCCCCTTCTCGCTTCCACAATACCCATCCTTTCCATTTCAGTGTAAGATCGTTGAATCGTGTTTGGATTGACGCCTGATTGAATCGCCATTTCGCGTACAGAAGGCAATTTCTCGCCAGGCCTGATTTCACCTCTTGCAATCTGCCTGCAAACTAGATCCACAATTTGTAAATAAATCGGTTTTGTGGCCTCATACTTCTTAGACATTGCCTCTTACACCTCCACCTTTTTATCCAGTAGTCGGCTTGAGACAACGAAAATAATGATAGCGACTAAAAGATATAAAATGAAGACTGTAATCGGAAAATTGTGAGCTTCTTGACTCTGAACGATGGACCAATTTTTTCCGACTTTGTCATAGTGCATATTTGGAACAGGATTGACTTGAAGCCCAAATGAAAAGATCGGGGTATTTCCTAGAACCCGGGCAATCAAGGTTTCCAATGTATTCCACACGATCCAAATACCGACTAGGACGAGCCAGCGAAATGGTTGAATTCGCGGATATTTAGCAAGCGCGTGATAAATCGTCCAATAAAATAGCATCAATACACCAAAATAAACGGATACCGCAAAAATCCCTAAATGAAAGGAAGCAATGAGATTGATTGGTAAAAGGTTTGCGGAAGTCGTGACCATATCAGATGACATTAATTGCTTCAGTAAAATAAACCCATAGCCCAATAAAAGAAGCTGGGAGATAAGTTGAAAACAACCCACTGACGCTAATTTTGAAAAGATTAACTTCCAACTGCTTTGTGGATTATACAGCCACATTTGCGTTTTCCCTTCAAGATTCAAAACATAAATCAGCATAATTGGCATAAATAGGACTTGAATAGACATCGCAAAAACATACATTGGGACAACAAGACTTTGATCCCCCATTTTATCGGCCGCAATAAAGCCGACAACCATTGCTAAACATACACAAATCAGCCAAGCGATGGACCAAAACCGTAATAATATCATGTCTTTTTTAAATAATCCCCAAAATGCTTGCATGAATCGAACACCTCACTCTGTATCAGTGTATTAATTAAATGGTACACTAGAACAAAATAGAATGTCAACATCTTCTTTGTGTAAATGAATTTCCCCTCAATTTCAGTAGGATTCGTAACTGGATCGTGACCACTTTGAGATTCCTCCCCCGATTTTGGGCACGATTTGTACGCGATTGTTACCGTTTTAGGCTCCCTCCATCGATTTTGGGCATGATTCGTGCGCGATCGTTACCGTTTTAGGCTCCCTCCGTCGATTTCGGGCATAATTCGTGCGCGATCGTTACCGTTTTAGGCTCCCTCCCCCGATTTTGGGCACGATTCGTGCGCGATCGCTACCGCTTTAGGCCTCCTCTCTCGATTTCGGGCATGAAATGCGAACGATTGAAGAAATTGGTCAATTGGTTTTTGGTGACGCTGCCTTTGTCCTATATCAGCTAAAATTTTTAAATACACTCCTAAAGAATTCACTTCTTTTTCCAAAGAAAAATCAAAAAAGTGCTTGACAATTTCGGTTTCAATGTCTACCATATAAAGACAATTGTTTTTATACAAAGGACATCTAAGGAGTGAACGAATTTGAAAAATGGTGTTTCTATCGGTCTATTTGGTCTAGGCACAGTTGGATCTGGAGTGATTCAATTGATTCATAACCACCAAGAAGAACTTTTCCACCAAGTTGGCTGTGATGTAAAAGTGAAAACGGTCTTGGTTCGTAATATTGAGAAAGATCGGGATGTACAAATTGGGGATACGGAGTTAACGACAGACCCCAATAAAATTTTGCAGGATCCGGAAATTGATATTATTATTGAAGTGATGGGCGGAGTTGAAGAAGCCCGTGAACATATTATCAAAGCTTTGAACGCCAAAAAACATGTAGCAACAGCCAATAAAGATTTGATTGCTTTGTATGGCCCCGAACTCCAACAAATAGCGGCAGAGAATAATTGCGACCTTTTCTATGAAGCTAGTGTTGCCGGTGGAGTACCGATTTTAAGAGGTTTATCAGACGGACTTGTTTCAGATAGAATCCAGAAATTAATGGGGATTGTTAATGGGACGACGAATTATATCCTCACGAAAATGGATGAAGATGGCTTTTCTTATGAGCAAGCTTTAAAAGAAGCTCAGGAGCTTGGTTTCGCTGAAGCCGATCCAACAGCCGATGTGGAAGGATTAGATGCGGCAAGAAAAATGGCGATTTTAGCAAGGCTCGCTTTTTTCACCAATGTTGCGCTTGATGATGTGGAAGTCGACGGCATTAGCCAAGTCGCTGTAGAAGACTTAAATTACGGTAAAAAACTTGGTTTAACGATGAAATTGATCGGTCTTGCCCATTTCGAAAATCAACAATTAGAAGTGAGTGTGCAACCAACATTCTTAGCAAAAAGCCATCCATTAGCTGCGGTAAAAAATGAATATAATGCGATCTATGTAAATGGGGAAGCGGTTGGGGAAACGATGTTTTATGGTCCTGGAGCTGGTAGCTTGCCGACTGCAACGGCTGTTATGTCTGATGTTGTTGCGATTATTAAAAACATGAGGCTTGGTGTGAATGGCCATAGTTTTGTCGGACCTCGATTTGCGGGTGCACTGAAAGCAGCTGATCAGCGTTTTAGTCAATATTATTTTCGTCTCCATTTAAAGGATGAAGTCGGTGCCTTTTCTAAAATTACCACTTTATTCAATGAGCTTGGAATCAGTTTTGAACAAATTTTACAAACCCCTTTAAGTAAGGATGAGCTTGCAGAAATTATTATTGTGACGCATACTGTTTCTTTAGACAATTTCCAAACAGCATTAATGAAATTAAAAGATTTACCTGTCGTAGATGAAGTGATTAGTTATTATCGTGTTGAAGGAGATGGAAAGTAAATGAATTGGCCGGGATTATTAGCAAACTATAAAGAATATTTACCAGTAACAGATGAAACACCGGCGCTTACGCTACAAGAAGGCAACACCCCTCTTGTTCATCTCTCTAATTTATCTAGAGAGCTTGGGATTGAGTTGCATGCAAAAGTGGAAGGAGCAAATCCTACCGGCTCTTTTAAAGACCGTGGCATGGTCATGGCTGTAGCTAAGGCAGTGGAAGCTGGAAGTAAGTCGATTATTTGTGCTTCCACAGGAAACACTTCCGCGGCTGCAGCTGCTTATGCAGCGAAAGCAGGCATAAAAGCGATTATTGTGATTCCCAAAGGTAAGGTAGCCCTTGGAAAATTAGCGCAAGCGATGATGTATGGGGCTGAAATTGTCGAAATCGAAGGAAACTTCGATGAAGCTTTAAATATGGTTCGTGCCATTAGTGAATCTTCCCCCGTGACACTGGTTAACTCTGTGAATCCTTACCGATTAGAAGGCCAAAAAACCGCTGCCTTTGAGGTTTGTGATCAATTAGGCCAAGCACCCGATATTTTGGCGATTCCTGTTGGGAACGCGGGGAATATTAGTGCATACTGGAAAGGTTTTAAAGAATATCATGAAATGAAGCAAAGTGGCCTGCCGAAGATGTATGGCTTTGAAGCGGAAGGAGCTGCCGCGATTGTGCAAGGAAAACCAATTGCTGAGCCTGAGACTGTGGCAACCGCCATTCGCATCGGGAACCCTGCTAGTTGGCAACTTGCAGAAGCAGCCCGCGATGAATCAAATGGGATGATTCAATCAGTATCAGATGCTGAGATTCTCGAAGCATTCACATTACTCGCCAAGACAGAAGGCGTATTTGCAGAGCCTGCCTCATGTGCTTCGATTGCTGGAGTTTTACAGCAACATAAAAAAGGCAACATTCCGCAAGGAGCTAAAGTTGTCGCTGTCTTGACTGGAAATGGCTTAAAAGATCCACAAACAGCCATTGGTGAGATCAATATTGATACAACGGTGCTTCCGAATAATGAAGATCAAGTTTTAGATTATATTAAAGGTATTATTTCAAATGAATAAGTGCGTTATTACTGTTCCGGCCAGCAGTGCAAATGTTGGCCCGGGATTTGACTCAGTTGGCATTGCGGTAAGTAAATATTTGACTGTGACGATAGAAGAAGCGGATCAGTGGAAATTTGAACATCACTCGATTCATTTACCACCTGTTGCAAATCCACATGACCATTTAATCTATCAATCTGCTTTAAAGACAGCTGAAACTTACCATGCTTCTTTACCCGCTTGTAAAGTTTTGGTAGAAAGTGACATTCCACTGGCGCGTGGACTTGGTAGCAGCGCTTCCGCCATTGTCGCTGGGATTGAGTTGGCGAATCAACGATGTCGTCTCTTATTATCTGACCAGGAAAAATTAGCGATCGCTACCGAGATCGAAGGGCACCCAGACAATGTGGCCGCCTCTTTATTTGGTGGATTCGTCATCGCCTCTCAGCTCACAAACGGTGAGATTGAATGGTTTCAAAAGGTCGATCAGCAAGTGGAATTTGTCGTTTCGATCCCCGATTTCGAATTAAAAACGGATGATGCTAGGCAAGTTTTACCGGAACAATTCACTCGTCACGAAGCCGCAGCGGCAAGTTCTGTTGCCAATATCGTGTTTGCTGCTTTTATCTCCGGTGACTATGAACGAGCTGGTAAACTGATGGAACAAGATTTATTTCATGAACCTTATCGAGCTAGACTTATTCCAAATTATGACCAAATCCGCTTTGAAGCAAAATCAGCGGGAGCCTACGGTACAGTGATAAGTGGTGCCGGTCCGACGACCATTTCTCTTGTTGGAAAAGGAAAAGGGGAAAAAGTTGCCACATACTTAAAAAGTAAATTTCCCGATTATACAGTTGAGTGCTTAAACATGACATCAGTCGGTGTACAGGTTCACCCTGCTCTCTCTTCTACAACATAAAAAGAAGCCTTGGACAAATGCGCCCAAGGCTTCTTTTTATATCAAACATTTATTGAACATACAAGCGAGCTTGATACTGTGCTTATCGCGAAATACAAAAAGTAGTATGAGCTGTTGCAATTCGACTTCGATCCTTTGAAACCTAACTTTGAGTTAATGATGCCAGAGGCTCTACTAGTAGAGTAGTTCAAATTCGTTTGGTTAATTGATAATATTGCTTTTTTTCTTTATTAAACTCAGTTGTATATTGATTAAATTGTTTTTCTTGTTGGTGCAGTTTTTTATACAATTGATTAATTTCTTTAATTTGTTCATCTAATTCTTTTTCGTTAAAATTTTGCTCTTCAATTTGGCCATATAATTTTTGGTTTAATACAATGACGGAATGATAATCCTCTGTATAGTTTAAGTAGAGCTGATGCCGTTTCTCATTAAGCTTTTCAATCGATGATACGATCCTTGCTTGCTTAGGGTTCCTCACTTTTTTGCTAATGGGTTGGATGGACGCCATCGTCGTATAAGCTTTACTAAAGTTTTCCTTACTTTCTTCTAAATGTTTCTGCTGTTTTTCAATCGAGCTTAGCGCTTCTTTTGCCGTTTTCTTAATGTCTTTACCATGATCCACTTGATAGGACATCAATTGATCGTATAACTTTATTTCCTCTAGTCCGGCATTGCTTAATTCCTGTTGATTGTTCGCAAATATTTTTTCGAACTGAGCCGATTCCTCTAATGCCTGTGTGATTTCTTCGATCCGCTTTTGTTCCTTATGTTGGATATATAAGGATGCTATAAAATAAATGGCGACAATCATTAATCCAAATGCGCCTATTCTTCTAAACCACTTCATTGCTTTTTCGATCCCCTTTATGCCTAATGAATGGAGTAGCAACGTCCATTGCATTGGAATGTATAAGGTGTTTGGTCATTGGTTAGCACCTTGGTTTGGTACTTGTTTTTTTGTAGATAGTTAAGTAATTTGGGAAGATATTGAATCGTTTCAGGTTTATCATGCAATAAAATGATTGGTGACTCTCCTGCCCTGCTCAAGTTGTCCGTTTCTTGGATAACTTTGTTTACAAAACGATTATCCTTTAAAGCCCAGTCCTCACTGTCTACATTCCAGTCCCAAATTTTGAAACCATGTTTATCTAAATGAACTCTCATATCCATCGTTAGATAAGGAACACTTCCATATGGCAAGCGAACTAAATTGGAATGGACCCCTGTCAGATCTTCAATGATTTTTTGACCCTCGAGCATTTCGGATAAGGGAGCTTTGGGAGATTGATAGATTTGCTTCGCATTATGAGTGATCCCATGCATCCCAACAGCAAACTCTTCATCGACCATCCTTTGCACAACATCTGGATGATTCTTTATGTTCGGCCCCAGCATGAAGAAGGTGGCTTCCATATGATATTGATTTAACAGATCTAGGAGCTGGCCCGTAAAAGGGGATGGCCCGTCATCAAATGTTAAGTATACAATCTTAGACTCATTATCCTTTTGCAATTGTTCCAGAGCTTCTGCTTGTTGTTGCTTCTCTAATTCAATCTCTTTTTTTATCTGGATCGATTCATTGAGTTTGGATGAGGTAAAATCATGTTTTTCCACAGGTGATGCTTGAATGGATTGGGCCATTGCAATGGAAGGATTCGCCTCATAGCCCTCTGCTGATTTTACCTTGACTAACATTCCCCCTAGAAAAAGACAGAGTATAACTAGAGTGGTAAATATGTAGACTAGAAACTTCTTATTTTGGGTATGTTTTGTTTCTCTCATTCCGGGACAAACCTTTCTATTAGAGGATGTGCAAAGAGTATGGATCAAATGGATAAAGGATAAACAGCTAAAGGCGCCACGCCTTTGTGACCTGCGTCCTGCAGGCTTCAGTGATTTATGTATAAGTTAGTAGTCTATTCGATCATTCCTCGACAAAATTCTACCAAGGCCTTATTATCTATTGTACCAAATTATGTTACAAAAAGGTTACATTCGTCGAATTTTGTTTATATAAATTTTGCTGTTCCTTTATTGCCTGTAGTACAAATATCCTACCCGCTGCTCCGATGATTTAAATCGAAAACATCCACACAAAAAACATCCAGCCTTCCCTGTCATTCTTCATAACAGGGACTGGATGTTGCCATTAAACATATGAAACTTCTACACTCTCACCATTGACAATCGCCTGAACTTCTTCTCCGTCTAAAGTTTCCTTTTTCAATAAAACTTCAACTAATCGTTCATATTCGTTCTGATGGGCTTTGATCATCAGCTCTGTTCTCTCCAAAGCTTTTCCATATAATTCTTGCATCTTCGCATCTTTATCTTGTTGATCAAATGTTAAGGTGAATCCATCCTCCAGCATCCCCGTTTCAACCATATCTTCTAACAGTTTTTTCGCTTGCTGAACGTCCCCACTAACACCTACGCTATGTTCTCCTAAATAAAGTCGTTCAGCCACGCCACCTGCCAAAATCATGCTGATTTGATCAAGTAATTCACTTGTCGTGGATAAATGCATTTCCTTCTGAATGGGCGCCACATATCCTAATGCTTGCCCTCGTGGAATAATCGTTGCTTTACGAACTGTATTCGGCTTGGTTAATGCTTGAATAAGAGCATGACCTGCTTCATGAATAGCGACTCTCCGCTTTGTATTAGGATCATTCAGTGCCCGCGAAGTAGAACCAAGGATCGTACGGTCAAGCGCATAATCAAGATCAGCCATTCCAACCAATTCTCGTCCTTCTCTAACAGCTCTTCTACTAGCTGATTCAAATAAGGAACTAATTTCAGCACCAGAAAATCCTGAAGTACTATCTGCTAGAAGATCTAATGAGGCAACGACCTCTTCAGAAAGTTGCTTTCCTTTTGTATGGATATCGATAATTTCCTTTCGCCCTTTCATATCTGGCAATGGAACATGGAAACTAAAGTCAATACGGCCTGGACGTAAAAAGGCATCATCTAGCATATCCTTACGGTTGGTCGCGGCAATGAATAAAATCCCTTCATTGGCATGTCCCCCATCTAATTGAACAAGCAATTCTGTCAACGTTTTTTCCGCCTCTTCGCCACCGTGCTGTTTTCTTTTTCCAGCAAGTGCATCCACTTCATCAATGAAAATAACCGCAGGTGTAGATTTACGCGCATTTTCAAATAATCCCCTAATCCGGGAAGCTCCAACCCCGACAAATAATTCCGTAAAAGCGGACCCACTTGCTGTAAAAAAGCTTGCTCCCAATTCATGAGCCATCGCTTGGGCGAGGAGCGTTTTGCCTGTTCCTGGAGGGCCATATAATAAGATCCCTTTTGGCGCCTTAATCCCCAACCGTTTGGAACGTTCAGGTTCTTTGACGATTTCCAATGTTTGCAGGATCTCATCTTTCATTTCTTCGGGTAACCCCCCGATATCTTTCAGCGTAATGGAAGGAAGTGGCATCGGTTTGGCTGTGCCATGCTTCATTTTCGCCCCAGCAAAACCACCTTTTTTCTGGATTAAAAAACCAGCACCCACCAACACAATCAATAAACCACCGAAAAGCCAATTGCCGGCTTGTGAACCGTCAGAGTATTTATATTGCACATTATACTTCTCTACTAATTCTTCCACCTTCGGACTATTCGGGCGAAAATGAGAAATGTATTTTCCTTCTGGTGTTTTTATATAAATGGTTCCATCCGCCATTTCTTTAAGAGAAACGACATCACCATTCTCTGCTTGAATCACTTTTTCTATTGAGGAAAACGGAATAACCTCTCCTTTATTTATCGAAAAAATCGACCAAAACGTAAGTCCTGCAATTAAAATCAAACCAATGACTAGAGGAACCATCTTCGTTGCATTTTTAAAATTTGATTTCAACCTTCCATCTCCTCACATTTTAGAAAATCTAGTCCTAGTATATCATTTTAAGAGATAGTCGTCATTGGCTACTATTGACAGTTTGCAAAATATTAGATCACGATCAGGCAAAGAAAATGAATTTAAAAAAAGGTATCCGCCCATTAGAAATCAATGGGTAGATACCTTTATATATTTCAATCTGAGGAATTTTAACGCCAGTCTAAAAATCCTTGTTCCAATCCACGAATTAACACTTCGGCGGTTCCCATATTGGTTGCCAGCGGGACACCATACACATCACAGAGACGCATTAACGCCGAAACGTCCGGTTCATGGGGTTGAGCTGTTAAGGGATCACGTAAGAAGATAATTAAGTCCAATTTGTCTTCAGCAATAAACGCACCTATTTGCTGATCGCCACCAAGTGGCCCTGATTGAAATCGAGTCACGGTTAATCCTGTTGCTTCCATAATTTTTAAGCCAGTTGTCCCTGTCGCATATAATTCATGGTTTTCAAGAATCAGTTTATAGGCTATGGTAAAACGAATCATATCCTCTTTCTTTTTATCATGGGCAATCAGTGCAATTCTCATTCTATCTCCTCCTTGTCGGCCTGTAATACTGGACTCTGTTGTTGCGAATTCGTGCCGTTTAACCACTTATATTGATTCAATTGTAATTGAAAAAACCTTAATGGTCCTAAAAATAAGTCTGGATTGTTTTCAAGTTTTTCCAATTTCAGTTGATTTTCGTGAATCATGTTTTCAAATTCCTCTACGCGTCCCTCTAATGTTTCAAGCGGATCGCGGAAGAAAAGATGGACATCTCGCCCAATACTTTTCTCAAATAATTGAAATTGATAAAAGAATTTCGTTGCAATCGATTCACTAACCTCTTCGTAATTTTCATTCTCAATAAAATTACGATATGATTTGGCTAATACCGCATTGTTTTTTGTAAGTCCACCGAATAATTTTCCAGCACCTTTTAATATTACTTGAGAAGGCGTCCTCCTTAACAGAATATTTTCATCATCCATTTGAACTGGGATGGTCATCCGATCTGCATCTCTCTGCCAATCTGCAATCACTTGAAAATCGCAGCGGAGCTCAATGGGCCGCTCCCCTAGATATTCATTGAATCCTATTTCCCATTCCTTTAAATGGGATTGTGATTCTTCTAATTTTTCTTTTGCATAGGCAATCCAATTTTCCAAAGATGAAACATAACTAGGCATGATGGTGTCTTGAATATAGTCATGTATCCGTCGATTGATTTCCGTATTCAATTCAAGGTGAATGGTACGAAATTCAGTATCTTCCTTAATGAAATCAGCCGATTTTCTGATTATTTGGGGAATCGACGTTTTCATTTTCCCTTTTATTTCTTTTTCTATCTTTAAAAAGGCTTCACGAATATCCTTCGCTTTTTCCTCTTCTATATCTTTTAATTGATTGGTTGAACCGTGCAATCGGCCGCAAATGGCCTTCTCACTTTCAATCAAATTCGTCATATCTGCCTTCAATACTTCTAGCTGATTCATAAAGTAGTCAATCCATTTTTTTCCATATGCAAGCCACTGTGCTGTATCCTGGGGATTGGCATTCCATTCTTCGAACTCTATTTCATTTTTTCTTGCCCAATGTTTCACGTCGTCTATTAGAGCTTGAATGGCGCCATTTAAATGGATCCCACTGCTAGATTTTCCGATCGTTGCTTGTGCTCGATCGACGATATTTTGATTAATATTTCCAGGGAAATGGTCGTTCCATGTCAGAATAGCAGAATACACATAAGCGACATCAGCTGTTTGTTCCAATTTTAGCCATGCTTCCAAATAGGTTGGCATTAGCTTCTCTACATTTTGAAAAGGAAATGAACCACTCATCAACTTTTGGTAGGTTTCTTTAAATTCAGTTGATAATTTTCCCAATCTGTGTTCCTCTGAAATATTTAAACTGAGCAATAATGTATTAAAATCGCTTAACCAATCGAATAAAACACCTTGTTCTGCAAACCTCTTCCATAATGTCTGACTCAAATGGTCGAAGGTTTTGAAATCCACTGAAGAAACTTTTTCTAACACAGGAATAAAATAAGTTGGTTCAAAACATACATGCCCATTCTCTACATAGGACTGAAGAACATGGAACCATTCTTTCGCTTTCGTCCTAATTGACTCGTTTACAGCTAGTTCAACAGCGTTTTCCCAATCCTCCTGTTCCTCGAAAAAAGCACGCGCCAGCTTTGTGACATTCGGATAATCGGGATTGAGCAGAACAGCATTGAGAATCATTTGTTTTGCTTCTGTGTGATTTCTCTGAAGAATATATAAACCAAATAACTGAAGAGCGATTTCCGTATTTAACAGGAGCGAATCAGTTTTAATGGATTGGTAGATTTCCTCAGCGGTATCATGCAGCTCTAATTCAAAATAGGCATCTGCCATATTTTTACGCGCCCATGGTTGCCATTCATTTTGGATATTTTCCCATTTAAAAATGGCTGTTTCATAGTCTTGTGCATGAAAATAGATTTCACCTTGGGCAAAGCGAATTTCCGTCAAATCAGCTTGGTTTTTCTTTTGCTCCTGAAAAAAGTGTTCCCCTAATACCGTAACAGGAGATTCATCGTGCTTGTCTTGCAAAAACTGTTCAAAAAAACATTTTTGAATGAACATTTCTTCCCTATTCATCCCTATCACCAACTTTCTTTAAATAGATGTATCATGATGCCTGTCCGCTGGGTATATAAGTCCGATTTGTTTTCTAGCTTCTTCCATTATTCGTGCTGTTACCAGCGAATGATGATGAGAGTTTATCCTTGATTCCAGTTCCCCTTTTTCAATTAGCTGAATAAATTCTTTCACCTCATAGTACATAGAAGGAAAGTCAGCTGCCTTACTAATCGTTTCTTCACGACCATTACGATATTGAATCTTTACTTCTTTAGGTGTCGAGATTTCATCTATTATAATCGTTCCCTCTTCACCTTGAATCTCTGAAGGGCGATAAGCATTCACGATTTTCGAATGCGTTACAACGGCTTCAAAATGTTCATATTGCAAAAGCAAACTGCCTGACCCGTCTACTCCTGAATCGAGCATCACCGCATTTGCTTTGATGGCCTTAGGTTCTCCAAACAAGACAACCATAGGATATAAACAATATACACCTAAATCCATTAACGAGCCATTCGAAAATGCTGGATTAAAGGCGTTTAATACTGTTCCCTCTCGATAACGATCATATCTTGAAGAATATTTACAATAGCTTGCGTCATATCTTCTCACTTGACCAATTTTATGGATATTTTCTTGGATCGCTTGAAAATTCGGTAATAAAGTTGTTTTCATCGCTTCCATCAAGACAACCTGATTTTTTCGCGCCGCCTCGATCATCTTTTCCAGTTCTACCGAATTGGATGCCAGCGGTTTTTCACATAAAACATGCTTCCCCCTATTTAAAAAAGCCAAAGACTGTGTAGCATGAAATGAATTTGGACTAGCAATGTATACAGCATCAAGCACATCACTTGCTGCCATCTCTTCTACATCTGTAAAAATAAATGGGATTCCATGCTTCTCTGCAAATTCCTTTGCTCGCTCTTCTGTACGAGAATAAACAGCTGTTAATTGAAATCCATCTACCTGTAAGGCTGCTTCAATCATCGATTCTGTAATCCAATTTGTGCCAATAATTCCAAACCGTATCATTATCATTTCTCCTTCCTCATGATCCTTATCTATACTATATTGTATTTGGCGTTTTCTTGCATCCGTCCATGCTGAAATTTATCGAAAAAAAACAGAGTTTGTAAAAATCCACTTGAAACATTTTGTTTCTATGGTAAAATACTTTGTATATTTATTCAAAATATTTTCAAAGAACAAAAGTAAAAGCGCAACGCTGTTTTGACCAACATTCTGTTGGTCTCCCATTGACAGTTTTTTACATACACAACTGTGAAGACGAAGACGGCTTGAGGGAAATTCTTTTAGAGAATCGGTGGCTGGTGAAAATCGATGTCTTTTCCTCAGAATAGCCCAGCACTTCTGAACTGGCAAATGCCCGGTCCAAACCGTTATCTTTCTCGAGGCTGTATAGAAAAGCGGAAGCGCCTGTTCAGCGACGTACAAATTTTAAGACTTCTGACGAGATAAAGGAAACACGGTGAGGACAGAGGACGAACCGATGTTGACTTATCGTAGGAAGAAGACGTAAATTTGCTAGTCGCTAGGCGCTGGAGCTAGACAATGAAAAGCGGAAGCGCCTGTTTAGACAGGAGTTACCAATGTCTTTCCATACAGTAAACGAGGGTGGCACCACGATCTTACGTCCCTCATAACAAGGCGCACGCGTCTGTTATGGGGACGTTTTCATTTTTTAAAGATCTTATTTATGAATACCATTAATAAAAATACAAAGCTAGGAGGATCAGTGAATATGTACAAAGTTTTAGTATCAGATGCCATTAGTGACACAGGTTTAGCTGCTCTATATGAACATCCTAATTTTGCCGTGGATAAGAAACCAGGCCTCCCTCCAGAGGAACTAAAAGGAATCATTAGGGAGTATGATGCACTCATTGTTCGCAGTCAAACGCAAGTAACAGCAGACATTCTAGAAAATGCCGATAACATACGAGTAATCGCCCGTGCAGGAGTTGGTGTCGATAATATCGATATCCAAGCGGCAACGAAAAAAGGGATTATCGTGATTAACGCTCCTGGTGCTAACACCATCTCTGCAGCAGAACTCACGATGGCCATGATGTTATCCCTTGCCCGGAATATTCCTGCTGCCCATGCTTCTACATCAGAAGGTAAATGGGAGAGAAATAAATTCAAGGGTGTTGAAATGTACGAAAAAACACTGGGTGTCATTGGAATGGGAAAAATTGGTACAGAAGTTGCCAATCGCGCTTTAAGTTTTGGCATGAATATTCTCGGATATGATCCTTATTTAACCGAAGATCGCGCCCATCAAATGGGGATCACAAAAGCTTCTTTGGATGAAATTGCCCAAGAAGCCGATTTTATCACTGTCCATACTCCTTTGATAAAAGAAACAAAAGGCCTTATTAATGATGAATATTTGGCGAAAACAAAGCCTGGTGTGCGCATTATTAACTGTGCCCGTGGTGGAATTATTGATGAAAATGCCTTGGTTCGCGCCCTTAATTCAGGCCATGTTGCTGGAGCAGCGATTGACGTGTTTGAAACAGAGCCAGCTTCAAATACAGAATTACTTAAGCATCCAAACGTGGTTGTCACGCCACATCTAGGCGCCTCTACTGTAGAAGCACAGGAAAAAGTTGCCCATGAGGTAAGTGAAGAAATGATTGATATTTTTGAAACTCAATCCATTCGCCATGCGGTCAACATGCCACAAATCTCTGGAGAAACGCAGAAGAAGTTGCAACCTTATATTGATTTAGCAGAGCAAATGGGAATTCTAGCGATTCAATTACTAAAACAAGCTCCAGATCAAGTAGAAATTTCCTACGCTGGAGAAATCGCCATGGAGAGCACTGACTTGCTCACACGCCATATTTTGAAGGGCATTTTAACCCATCATCTAGGTGACACTGTGAACCTGATCAATGCGCATCATCTATTGAAAGATCAAGGTGTTGCCTCCAATGTATCGAAAAATCCAAAGAGCAAAGGATTCGCTTCTTACATTGAAGTTACGCTTCACCGTGGAGATAATAAAGCCAATATTGGCGCAACCATTTTAAATGGCTATGGATCGCGGATTGTGAAGATGAATGACTACCGAGTAGATGTTCGTCCAGAAAGCAACCTATTATATATTAAACATCATGATATCCCAGGTATGATCGGCCGCGTTGGTTCCACACTTGGGGATTATGATATTAATATCGGCACCATGCAAGTGGGACGTGCAGACGTTGGCGGAGAAGCGATCATGGTCCTTACACTGGATAAAAAAGCAGAAGGGGATGTACTTGTTGGCCTCAAAGCTTTAAAAGGACTTGAAGATGCACAGTATTTGGAACTCCCCATTGAAAAAGTAACCGTTACGAATTAATTTGGGAATCAAAAACTAAAATGATCCTAAAACTCCCCCAAGCATGCACAGGCTTTGGGGGAGTTTTATCGTGGATGAACTACAACTAAATTTCAGGGACATAGAACTCTCCTATCTACCCTGATTCTGGATTTCTACTGGATTTCGGGGACATAGAACTCTCCTATCTACCTATAATCCAGGATTCTACTGGATTTCTAGGTCATAGGACTTAAATCAGCCCCGAAGTTTTACTAATCTTTCTCCCAGATCTTTTTCCTGAACACTGTCCACAAGAGTTTCATAGTGTTTATTTTTCAACCATCGACAGTACGAGTTCTTTCACACCTAGTACATTGTCGAGAATATAATCAGCTTCATATTCTTCGAATTGCTTTCTAGCCTTCTCTCCTGACAATCCGGTTAATACGGCGGCAAAGTGACAGCCCATTGTTCTAGCTGCTAATAAATCAGCCAAGGAATCTCCTACGATCAATGTTTCTTTTCCGTTTTTGATTGGGAAGGCAGTCTCAAGACATTCGGGAATTGATTTCTGTTTGCTAGACAAGGCCCACACATATGTAAAGGGATGTGGTTTAGATAAACCCTTGTGGTTTTGAGTCACTTTTTCCGCCGCTAGCACGTCATCAGCCGTAACAATATTATTCGGATCGAAATGCTCGAACCACCCTAAATGTTGAAAGGGCTCGACTGTTTCCAACTCCGGACGCCCAGTGCCAATTCCTATCTGTACACCAGCTTCTTTCAGAGATTCAAACATAGCCGCAATCGCTTCTGGTTTAGCCAAGACCTTTTCATCGGATAAAAATCCTTTTTTCCCTAGTTGCACAGAAGGACGTCCTGTTGATTGAAAAACATATTGATCGCCCACATACCATTCTTGTGAAATAAGTTCACAGGTTGACCACAGTTCACCCTGCTCTCCGAAAACTGTATGATCGACTCCTAGTTTTTCTTGAGCAAGCTGATTCAAATGCGTAAACAAGCCCGCTTTAGAGGCATCAGCGCCTTGGAAATCGTCAAGAAAGCTCTCAAAATCGAAAAAACAATTGGTTTCCGCAAGAGTCTCTTTCATTTCTAATAAAATTTCACGATTGATTTCATGGGTAACCCAATGAGTGATTCGTTCACTCTCTGTTTCTTTTATTTGTTCTAAAAGCATGATAATCTGATAAGCTGCTGTTAAATAAATCATATCCCAGTTGGCATTTAACCCACATGATTTTAAAAATGTAAGGACTTTGTCTTGAACGAAGACACGAGCACGAATTTCATCGATTTCATCGTCGGTATAGTGGGTTTTAAATTCGTTTGGAGATAATCCTAAATATTGCTCACTACATAAAACCTCCCAAACGGTTAATGCCGATGCATCAAAATAACGTTCCTCACTTAACAAAACGCCATCCACATCAAATAAGACTGTTTTTATCATATCGCCTCTCCTTAACGCTACTTTCTTATCACTATTTTTTAAAAATTAATCTTCGTCTTTTGCATCCCAGTCTTCTGGAATCGGTTCTGCTAACCATTCTGCTAACATCATTTTATACTTTTCCATTTGATCTAAATGGGTATCAAATTGATCTTTGTAAATTAAATATTGCTCCCCATCGTGTAATGCACGTATTTTTTGCCTGAGTATCAATTTTTCAATTATTTTCGGGCTAACTTGCAAATACTCTGCTGTTTCCTCTATCGTCATATACAAACTACATCGCGCTCCCCTACATAAAAGTTATGTACAGCTATGGATAAAGCGAGAGCCAGTTCCCGCATCTTTGGAAACTGGCCGTTCAATCTTATTGATTTTTTTCGACAGGAGGAATTTCTTTGTTTAGGGCCTCAAAGAATTTTTGCACTAAAAAGTAAGTTGCTCCTAAATCTCCCAATCCATCATAAGCTGATACGATATCCACACTGCAACGTAATGGCTCTACCTGTACAATCGTGATCACGATTTGATTGCGACGGATTCCCCGTTTTTCGATGAGCATTTCGCCCCGATCATAATCAAAATGGGTCACGTTCCAGCCCGTCATTTTATTGTTCACAACGGATGTAATCGTTTCAGATATTTTGCGTTTCCCCGTCTTATAATAACGTGTTTTCAATTTAGGATCCTTTGCCCTGTCACTTGTTTCCGTACTGTTTCGCCATAATCCTGTAATGACGCGCATAACTGACACAGCATATCCCCCCTTATATTCTATTTAAAAATATGTATATATAATCTATTATATGTCTTTTCCCTACTCTATGTCCATTATCGCAAAACAATTCTGTAAAAATCTTTATAAAAAATGGGTATTTATTCCAGACAAGAATAAATACCCATTCTATGATCTAAGATTGTTCGCTTCAGAACTTAAAATTAATCAAAATAGATTTCTTTGCCCTTTTCGGCGGATTCGTAAATACCACTAAGAATTTTTGTCATTTCGACTCCGTCTGCTACTGGACTAAGCGTTTCTTTTTCTCCTAAACAAACATCCACAAAATGATCGATTTCTGCTTGGAAAGCTTGACCAAAATCGAAAGTTGTACTATCTACCTGCGGAGCAAGGTTTAAGATGGTGTCATATTTCTCTGTCACAATAGCTAAACTAGGTTCTACTTCTGCACCACCTTTTGTGCCATATAATTTAACGGAGATTTCGTCTTGTTTCGCATGTAAGGTAAAGCTGACATCAACAAGTAGAGAAGCACCATTTTCAAAGCGAATCATTGCATTGGCCATATCTTCTACCGTGTTTTTGTCTGGATCATAGTCTGCTGCCTGATAGAATGAGAGATTTTTTATATTTTTTCTATTTCCTAGTTTATTATAGGTATTTCCGGAAATCGATTTTACTTTTGGACAACCCATTAAATACCAAAGAACATCGATCACGTGAACTCCGATATCGATAAGCGGGCCGCCACCAGAGCGTTCAATATCAGAGAACCAGCCACCCGGATTTCCGAGTCGACGAATACATGTTGCTTTAGCATAGTAAATTTCGCCAAGATCGTCTTCTTCGATAAATTTTTTCAAAACTTGCGTGTTAGAAGCATAGCGACGAACAAAGCCAACCTGTAATTTCTTCCCTGTCTTCTTAACAGTTTCTTCCATTTCATAAGCTTTTTCCATACTTGTTGTCATTGGTTTTTCAACCAAGACGTTTTTCCCACTATTAAGAGCGGCAATCGCAATATCAGCATGAGTATTGTTCCAAGTACAAATGCTCACTGCATCAATATCCTGATCATTCATTAGGTCATGATAATCAACATATGTTTTACTTGCTCCATATTTCTCCGCTTTCGCTTTAGCTCTTTCCTCATTTAAATCACAAATCGCATACAACTCTACCTTATCATTGTTAGCATACGCATTTAGGTGCGCTTCAGAAATAGATCCCGCACCAATCACGCCAATTTTAATTTTAGACATCATGATTCCTCCCTTAAGCTTCTTCTAAAAATCGTCGGACATTGTCCATTCCAATTTTCGAACCTTTTCTGCAATCTTCCATACCTTCAAATTCAACCGAAATATAACCATCATAGCCTGATTCTTTGATGATCTTGGCTACTTCTCGCATATCAATATCTCCATGCCCAACAATGGCTCCTCTTAAGTGATTGCCATTGATTGTTTGAAACCAACCGTCTCCAGGATTTTGATAAGACGGACGCCAATAAAAATCTTTAAAGTGAACAAAAGAAGCATATGGTAGATTCTTTTTCACTGCGGCAACGGAATTTTCGTCTACACACATGAAGTTTCCAACATCGACGGTCGTTTTGAAATTGTCGCGATTCACTTCATGGATCAAGCGTTGAACACGATCACTTGCTTGCACATAAAGCCCATGGTTTTCAATACTTGTTGTAATACCCAATGGTTTTGCATAATCCGCAATTGCTTGGCATGCTTCCACTAAGATAGGTAAATCTTTTTCAAATTGTAGAATAGACGCATCTTCTCCGGAACGCCATGCAACATCATGACGCATAAGCTTGACACCTAATTGCTGAGCAATGTCGACATGTTGCTTGACTCTTGCCACTTCCGCTACAAATTCTTCACGACTTTCTGTAATAAAGTTTGCGCCAATCAGATAATGTGAAATATCGATTCCTACATCATTTGCTTTCTCTTTGATTTGTTCAATGAGTTCAGGCTTTTTAATTAAGTCCAATTCCCCCATTGGAACAATTTCAATATGCTCGCCACCTTGATCTGCTACCCATTGGATCGCATCCAAAATACTCATTTCTCCAGTGTTCATTGCTTGCGATAAACTGTATGAACTTAATCCGATTTTCATTAAAAAACACCTCTTTTTGTTGAGATCCAGCGAATAGAAGGATCGGAAACTGTTAATCTATTAGTCTATATTTTGCCTATCTATTTACTAAAACCGTTTCACCTTTTTCCTGTGATTGATAAGCAGCTTTCACTACCTCCAATGTGCGTAATCCATCTGTTCCTGTAATAGATGGTGATCTGCCTTCTTTTACACAGGCAATAAAGTCATTGACTAATCCATCATCCATATCTTCCGCATACGGTAGTTGGGTAATAGAGTTCGCTTCATCATTATAGTAGAGAGCAAATTGCTTAAAGGCATCGACTTCCAGATTTCCTTTTGTGCCGACGAATTTAATAATCGCATCTCCCCATGTTGGGAAAGTTTGCGGTCTTGACCAACTATGGTCAATCGACACGATGGTGCCTGACTCTAGTTCGATGCTAACGAGTCCACAATCTTCTACATCGATATCATAGAAACGAGTGTCCATTTCCGCATAAACGCTAGTCACTTCTTCTTCCATTACCCAACGAATAATATCCATAATATGAACGATATGGTCTGTTGCCGCCCCACCCCCTGACAATTCTTTTTCGATAAACCATCCACCAGGCATTTTCCCATGGTTCATACCTGTAATCGCTACGACTTCCCCAATGGCTCCCTGTTGAATGATTTCTTTCGCTTGTTTAAAACCTGGTGCAAAACGAACTGGATAAGCAATTTCAAAAATAACGCCTGCTTCTTCACAAGCTGCAATCATCTCTTTGGCGTCTTCCACTTCAGTGGCGATTGGTTTTTCGCAAAGAATATGTTTTTTCGCGTTAGCCGCTTTAACGACATGTTCTTTGTGATTGGCATTCTCGGAGCAAACCACCACCGCATCGATATCTGTCCCTAAAAAATCATCCAAATCGGAAAAATAGTCACAGTTGAATTTTTCGCTCATTTCTTTCCCGCGCGCTTTATCTTCATCCCAAATACATGTCAATTCTGCATCAGGATGCTTGATAATATAATTGGCATAACTTGATGCATGCATATGAGCAAAACTGATAATCCCAATTTTCATGTTAACGTCCCCCTTCCGCTAAAGTGACAGGTTGACCTGTTTCACTAGATTGAACAGCAGCTTCTGCTATTTCAATGGCTTTAAGCGCGTCTGTTGCCGTGACAATTGGTTCAGCTTTCCCAGCAATACAATCTAAAAAATGCTCGAATTGCCGTTGATAAGGATCCTTATGCATCAGACTCTTAGGCATTTGCACAGCCTGATCTGAAGAACGCAGGTTCAAGGAAACCGGAATCGTCGCATTATGATCATAAGTGATCATCCCTTTATCGCCTGCTAATTCATACGTCGCTTGAAATTTTGTCTCTGCCCACGACAGCTCTACATAGGCGATCGTGCCATCAGCCATTCTTAAAGTAACAAAGCCGTATTCCAGTTGTTCATCCTGATGATCACGCTTTACATGTTTGGCCATCACTCTTGTTACATCCCCAAATGTCCATTGTAACCAATCAAATTCATGTGAACCTAAATCTAAGAATAAGCCGCCACTTTGTTCTTCATCTGCATACCATTCTCTTCCTGTCGGAAAAGGCACCCCTCTTGTGAGGCGAACAACACCTGGCTTCCCAATGGCTCCGTTTTTCACTTGCTCTCTGGCATTCGCATATTCTGGGAAGAAACGGAGTGTATGCCCTACTAGTAATTGAACGTCATTTTCTTCACATGCTTGAATCATTTCGGTTGCTTCATTGCTTGTTAACGCCAAAGGTTTTTCACAAATCACATGTTTTTTTGCCTGAGCCGCTTGTTTGACAAATTCACCATGTGTCACGGTCGGTGTACACACATCTACTACGTCTACATCCACTTGATTCAATAACTCTTCCAAACTAGTAAATGGCTGCACATTATATTTTTCCGCGACTACTTGGATCTTATCCTTATTCCTAGCAACAACTCCAACCACCTCAACATCTGCTACTTCTTTCCATTTGTCTAAATGTCTTTGCCCAAGTTTCCCTATACCAACTACCGCAATTTTCATCAATCTTACCACCTCACCATTGATCTATTAGAGGATGTTCAAAAAGTAAGGATCAAAGGCTAAATTCGCGACTTCCTGTCGCAACGCCTTTGTGACCTGCGTCCTGCAGGCCTCGGTCAAAATGACACTGCGAATTTCTTCGTTGGCTTGCTTCTCCGCTGCTCGAAGGCTGAGCCGCCTCGAACTTTCGACGCACAGGATGTGCTAGTGTCGGCGTTGCTGACAGGACGTCAGCGCCTTTAGCCGACGGGTCCTTTTTATCCTCCTTTTTGAACACGCATTTTTATATCGTTTCCTATTTACTTGTGATATATGAAAATATTATTACCTAAATCCATCGCTATTCGTGTCTCGTTTCTATTTAGATCGCCAGTTATCAAATCGTAGAATGGAATAAATCATGTAATAAAACGGAGGCGGCTCCAATCACCTCGGAATCTGCGCCAAAGGAACTTGGCAGGATGGCAAATTTCTCCGTATGCGTTTCCAACGAATGTTTTAACACAAATTCATTTAACTTGCGAATAAAATAAGGGTTATCATTGGCCAGTTCCCCGCCTACGATTATTTTTTCCGGATTAAATAAGTTGATCAGGTTCACAAGTCCGATTCCTAGGTAGAAGGCCACATCATCCAAAATCACCAGTGCCAATGGATCCTCTTGTAAAACGGCTTGTTGAAACTTTTCGATCGTAAGTTGCTCATTATCTTTGAGCCACATCGACATCGTAGATTTTTTCCCATTTGCCATTTCTTCCTCAATTCGCGATTGAATCGTTTGCCAGCTTACATAATTTTCCAAGCAGCCAATATTTCCACATTCACAGATCGGCCCATTAAAATTGATCGTTGTGTGCCCAAATTCTCCAGCTCCCCCAAGATAACCGCGATAAATCGCATCATTGACAAGAACACTTGCCCCAACCCCATCACCAATCGTCACATAGATGAGATTTTTAGCCTGCTGATAATGACCATATCCTTTTTCTGCTAAAAGGCTTCCATTTGTATCATTATCTATGTATGTAGCGATGTGCAAAGCCTCTTCCATTTTGTCTTTCAATGAAACATTGGACATATTTAATTTAGGATTATACACAACAACCCCTTTATCAGCATCGACAATTCCTTGAAAAGTGATGGATATTCCTAAACAATCCTCCTTTTGATCAAAGTCTTCTAGAAAATCTTGCAGAAGCGTGATCAGAAAGTCACTAAGATCTGAATAGGTTTCGTTTTGTAATGAGTGGGTGATCTTTTTTTGGACATTGGCATATAAATTGAATGCTGCAATCGTGATTTTTGAAGCATTTACTGCCACGCCAATAAGAAAGCGGTCATTCGGGTTTAATTGTACAAGTATGGGCTTTCTCCCACCACTCGAAACTCCTGTTCCGCTTTCCATGACAAGTGAATCTTTCATTAAAGCATTGATACAAGAAGCCACCGTCGTTGGACTAATCTGGACAATTTTGGAGATTTCTGCACGGGAGATGGGACCTTGTTTCCGAATGATATCCAAAATAATCGCTTTATTTAGTTCCCGTATTAACTTGGCATCACCTGTTCTGACCAATGTCATCCCCCACTCTTTTCTCCACTGCTACAACTACTTTCTCCAACAACTTTATTAAGTCTAGAATAGCATAAGCAACATATGGAATTCAATGCTTTATACATTTTTATTATTTATTTTTTATCTATGATGGCTTGCTCTAAAAATAGGCCCTCTGGTACCTCAGCCTCAAATTGTCCAGGCTGTTCTATTCCAAGCGCTTGAAGAACGATCGCCGCAGTATCCATAATTGGAAAGCCTTCTTTTAATTTCATTTTCGTATTCATTCCTGGTCCATGGCATCCCCAAAAAACCGTTTTATTTTGAGGATGATCGCTTCCATGAGAATAGTGGTTTTCCCCTCCACCGCCATGATCAGCTGTTATAATCACCAAACTACTATCCATTAGATGAGCCTTCCTTAAGGCATCTAGAACGGTTCCTACGTATTGATCAGCTTCTGTAATACTTGCTAAATAAGACTTTGTTCCATAACCATGTTGATGTCCCGCTGCATCCGGTCCATCTAATTGAACAAAAATCAAAGCAACATCTGGGTTTTCCGAAATATAGGTTGCAACGGATTCCACCAATTCTGCATCAGGTTGAGAAACAGAGTGGTCTTGAGCGGATTGCTCAATAATACCATGATTGATCGGCCCCCATGCACTAAATGCTGCTAATTTACTAGTAGGGCGTGCTTGTTTGATGATTTTAAAAATAGACGGATAACGAGAATCTTCTGGATAGGTTTTAGTGGCAACGATATCATTATTTAAACCATGTACATCCGGCGATACGCCGTGTAATAAGGAACCCCAACATTCTGCACTAATGGTTGGTGAATTTGCTTGAGCAGAATAGGTAAGCACCCCTTTTTCTAACAAACCATGAATATTCGGTGTCTCCGTTTCCTTAATAAAGTTCCCTGCACCGTCTAAGCCAATAATAATGACTCTCTCAATCTGCTTCGCCATTTCCTTCACACTCCTCCTTCGATAATTCTACCTCGTCTATTATCATACTAATTTTACCAATTGATGAGCATAAATCGTACTATCTAGAGAATGCCTATCGGGTTCCTTGGCTTGACAACGGGTAAGCGCGATCACAAAAAAGTAATGTCCTCTTGGCGCGTCTTCTGTCACATGTAATACGCCATCCTCAGAAATAGTGATTCCCTTCATTGCTGTAATATCTTTCAGCGTGGTTCCTTCCGCAATCGCCCAATCAATCGATTCATCCTCTATTTTTTCTCCGTACTGATCCAATAAATTGGCGTGGAACGGTTGTCTTTGAGTTTTCTCGTGTCTAGGAATATCTACTTCCATTACTTTTTGCTGTGGGACGATTTGGATTTGCAATGGTTTTGGAACCGCAGTTGACACTTTTACATGACATACCTTTTTCACCTTAGGGTTGGATTTTACTTTTACCGTGATAAATAAATCGGCATTTTCAGCAATATTTTTGGTTAAGACGATCTCTCCGGTTTCTGCGTCAATCTTGGCACCTGGAATTTCCTTAGCATAATCCCCCGAAATCGTTTCGGAAAATTGCCATATAAGAGACGTAGCCGTGAAAGGTTGATCAAATTGATCGAGAACAACGGCTTTCAATTTAAATGAAACGGAATCCTGTCCTTCTGGTCGTTTGACACAATACCGTGGGCCATCTTTCTCAAAGCGAATATCATTGGCTTTAAAAGGCTCATCTTTTTTATACACTCGAAAATAATCAATAATAAACTCTTTTGGAAAAATCCGATTCGCCTTGCCCATTCCACCTTCAGGATATAAACCTAAAAATGTCATCATTCGATAATCAAATGTCCGATCCGTTGTTTGAACAAGTTGATTATCCACATAGTATTTTGTACCATTTTCATCCCATTCAAATCCATAAATATGAAACTCATTCCCTGGATCAAAATCAAGCTTAGTTTCAGGGACATGCAAATACTCCAGACTTGTACTCTCATTTGGATGCATAACCGGACGCCATGACGTTAAATTGTCTAGGCCGATTTCAATAATATCCACCTCCCCTGTCTCATTGGATGTTCGTTTATCTATTACAGTTGGATCCGTTATTTCTGCGTATAGATTTTGGTCATCTTGCACTCCAATCATCCACCATGCTACATGACTTCCATCCCCAGTGTTTGGCAATTTTGCCCGAATTTCGAAATAGCCGTATTTCGTCGCAAATCCATCAAACTCAGGTATCATTCTACTATCATCATATTTATTATGTCCAAATCTATGAAGATATGTTTTTTCAAATGAAGTGATACTTGAATTTTCGGCATTATCATAAGGGCTCCATGGTCTAGAATCAATATCAGCCCTTACGACAATAGCTCCATCTTCCAAAATATAATTCGTTTTTGACCTCTGGTCATCGGACCAATTTCTTAAATATTGATCCGTCCACATCGAGCGATCTAAATATTCCTCGTCGAACTCATCATGTCGATAGAGTTTCCAACCAGGTTTTTCAAGGGGATTGGGTGGCATATCTCTTCCAGCGGTTTTTTCGATCCTGACCTTTATCTTTGCTTCAACCTTAGGTTCTTCTTTAGAGCTGGCAATCACTTCTATTGTCGCCGGCTTTGCTTGTGGCTGAATCACGAGCAGTCCTTCTTGATCAATAGCTAGCCCATGTACCGACGGGGTAATCGACCAATGCACATCATGTAAATCAATCCATTCCCTATTCTCAGTTCTTACCCTAAATCTCCTCCGGGTGTAACCTGAATAAGGGATCTTTAATTCGAGTAACGAAGGCATATTCCTATCTCGATCAACAATTTCTATTTTATTCATCCGCTATCCTCACATTTCTCCGTAACTAATCGGGCTCTTAATGGGCTTTAAAAGCATATGTTTTACTTTTTTCTATACCAAGGCAGTCTGGATAACGGGGCACAAACAATCCTTGTACATGGGCCTTCTACAATACTTCCATCATCCCCATACCATGTTCCTTCTGGAAATTGAATCTCCTTCTCACGCTTTCCTCTTTCAACTACAGGAGCAACAAGTACATTCTCCCCAAGCATAAATTGATCCTTGATCTCGGCAAATCCTTGGTTCGGAAAGACATACTCCATATGCCTTATTATCGGTTCTCCCGTTTTACTGGCATGCTTTGCTAGTGCAATAATTTCTTCTGCAAACTTCACATGCAATTGAGCAGCTTCAAAACAGTATTGATTATTTTCTTCCGTTAAAAACCGCCACGGAGCAGCTGAAAATTGCATCATTGGAAATAAGGCAGAACATTGAGCGTAGCGTACAACCAATTCTTGGTCTAAATGCCTCGCATTTTGTAAGAAATTTTGATATTCTCCCCCACCAATCATATCTGGACAAGTAAATGCGTATCCCATCAAACCTTGGGCGATTCCATTTGGAATCAAGGATCCTAGCCCAGACTGATCCCAGCTATGTAATTTATCGCATAATCTTTGTCCAATCGGCTCTCCCGCCATTTTCCAACAAGCACGAAATTCATTTAATGAATACTTTCGCCCAAACTTCGCAAACCATTCCGCCTGCTCATTTGCATGAATGGACCTAGCACATTGATCATCATTCCGATAATAAATAGGGTCACCAGCATCAAATTTAAATCCATCAATCTTGTATTCTTCGATTAAAAAATCTAATTGTTTTTGATACCAAACAATTGCTTGCTCATTCGATAAATCTAACATGGCGCTGTAGCCATTCCACCACTCCCGGATCGCCGGTGAACCATCAGAGTTTTTCACAAGCAAATCTCTTGCTCTTAATTCTCTATAAGTCGCGCTATCGGGGCTGACAAATGGACAAGTCCATAGCATTACCTTAAAACCAAGATCATGGAGTTTTTGAACCATAGCTTTAGGATTTTGAAAGCGTTCGGTATGAAAACGCCAAACACCATAATCCTCTTGCCAATTATCATCAATCATAAAAACACCAGCAGGCATATCATGTGCCAGAATTTGCTCAGCATGTTGTAATATTTTCTGCTCCTCTTGATCATACATGAGTTCAATCCATGTATTATACTGTGGAGTAGAAAACAAAGCTAAATCAGGATGCTCACCAGTAGGTGGAAAAAAATTTTCTTGCACCGCTTTATAAGCTCCCCGTAAATCGCCATATCCTTCTTCCCATTTGATCTCTCCTACAGCATTATCAATATGCAAACAATCATCGATCCATTCAAAATCAAATGGCTTCTCAGACCATATATACCTCCCTTTGTTTGAAATCAAAACGGGATTCGCTTGATTAGGAGAAGCCAAAGGATTTAAACTCCGTTTGAACCTCTCTCCTCCAAAAGGCATAGAGATACCATCTGAGACAGCACCTCCCCACCAATACTCCCCTTTCAAAATTTCCAATTTAAACTGTGTCATCTTCTCAACCTCTCTCCTCATTCTCTGATTACATAGCCGCACATTTAGCTACAATTTGCCTCATTCCCTAAAATACAGTCTATTCCTTCACACTACCAATTGTAATTCCCTTAATGAAGAATCTCTGTAAGAAGGGATAAACTAATAGAACAGGGAGGATTCCCATGAATATTTGAGCGGTCCTTAATGTTTTTGAACCCATTTCTTGTAACTTGCTCAAGTCTTCTACAGAAATCGCTTGAACATTAAGAGACGTAATTAATGTTGAAAGATAAGATTGCAATGGATAATTTTCCGGTCGATTCATATAGAGAATTCCATCGAACCAGGAATTCCAATGCCCAACAATTGTAAACAACAAGATTGTTGCTAAAGAAGGTAAGGAAATCGGCAAAAATATTTTAAATAATAAAGTCCAATGTCCTGCACCATCTACTATAGCCGCTTCCTCGAGGTCCTTAGGAATATTGCGGAAGAAGTTTAATAGCATCACCATATAAAAAACATTTAATGCTCCGGGTAAAATCAATGCCCAAATACTATCAAGAATGCCTGTTTCCTTTACCACCATATAGGTAGGAATAAGCCCACCACCAAAAAACATAGTGATGACGAAGAACCACACATATAATGTTCTTGCTCGAAAGTTTTTATTACTTCTAGATAATGGATAAGCCGTTATAACGACTAATAACATGTTGATGATCGTCCCGATGACAACCCTTTTGACGGTCACCCATAACGCAACGAAAAACTCTGAATTCTCTGCTAAATATTGATATGAAACGGTTGTAAATTCGACAGGTAGAAAAAAGACTTTCCCGGCTACCGCTGCACTATTCGAGCTTAAAGATACTGCAAGCAAATGGACAAATGGCAGAATGCCTAATAATGTAACCCCTGTTAAAAAGACCATATTCACTATATTAAACGTTCTTTGTCCTAATGATTCTTTATAAAACAATCAACCCACCCCAATCTTTTCTAAAAAATCCGGTAATCTGTATAACGATAGGCTAAATAATAAGAAAGTCCCACTAATCCCAATGAAATCACTGATTTAAATAACCCAACCGCTGCTGCCGGAGCATATTGCTGATCAAACAAACCTAATCGATATACAAAAGTATCGATCACATCTGCCCCTTCATATACTGTTGGATTATACAAGATTAATATTTGATCAAATCCTGCATTTAAAATATTACCGATACTTAATGTCGCTAATAAGATAACGATTGGTAATATTCCTGGAAGGGTAATATGCCACATCTGCTTCCATCTGGTGGCTCCATCCACTTGCGCTGCTTCATATAGACTTGGGTTTATCCCAACGATGGCAGCCAAAAAGATGATCATATTATACCCCATCCCCTTCCACACATCGGAACCGATAATAATGGAACGGAACCAACCATTGCTTCCCATAAACATAATGGGTTCTAGGTGGAAAAACTCTAATAATGCATTAACCGGACCATTTAAGGAAAAGATTTCAAATATGACTCCTCCTAATACGGCCCATGACAAAAAATAAGGCAAGAATACACTTGTTTGAATAATTCGAGAGAATAATACCTTCCTAACCTCATTCAACAATAATGCTAGAATTAAAGGAACTAAGAGTCCCAATATGACCTTTGATATCGCAATCAGCAGCGTATTATAAAAGATTTGTCCAAAATCGGGTAAATGAAAAATATACTCAAAGTTTTCCCATCCAATCCACGGGGATTTTAAAAATCCCAAATATGGCTGGAAGTCCTGAAACGCCATAATGATACCAAACATAGGGCCATAGGCATAAATCAAACATAGAACGACAGCCGGAATGAGCATAATATGCATAGGCAATTCTTTTTTAAAATTTTGTTTAATCGAATAGCCTTTTTTCACTGGCCGTTCTGTTCCGAAATCTTGTTTAAGAGAATAACCTTTGTCCAACATAACCCCACCTTTCCTAAACAGAAAATTCCTATTTTCAAAATAATTTGAAGGCGCACAAGGCGCCTGTTTTAAGGATGAGCGGTTAAGAGCGCGCCGTCCTGGAGCAACACCGTTCTGACCCACATCGTGTGGGCCTCTTCTTTCCGGTATTACATGATCTATTTTTCCTTATACCATTCATTGACTTCTTCTGTTATTTGATCTCCGCCTAATTTCTTCCAATCTTTTACATATTTATCAAAGTTATCAATCGATTCGGATCCCATGATCATTTTAGTAAAGGTTTCATCTGTCATCTTACCTAAAGAACTCCCTTTCGACACCATCGTTGGAGTCGTCCCTCCAGTAAATTCATCATAGACTACATTGCCTTTTTCTCTGATTTTCTCAACCGTTGCCCATCCTCCATCTTTAGCAGCGCGACTATAGTATACTCCCCACATAGATTCATCACCATCTAAGTATTTTTTTGCTGCATCAAATACTGTTAGGGTTGTTGAATTAGTGGAATCTACCTTTTCCGCCTTTTGGTCTAGGGCATCATTAACCTCTTTAAAGGCTGTTTGAAAATCATCAGGTTTATAGATTCGCGGCTGAAACCAGTTATATACATATCCATTTTCAGGTTTTACTTCATCATCGTATTCAGGTTTTTCCAATTCCTGATAAAAATTAATCATTTTGATTGCGGCTTCAGGGTGTTCAAAATCTTTGTTGACCACTACGACATTATTTAATCTCGACGCAGGCACTAAAGTCTTGGATTCTTCTCCCTTATAGGTTGGTAGTTCTATAGGAATCCAATCTGCATTAGGATCTTGTTCTTTTGAAAGGTTGAATACAACGCTTGGATACCACCATACGCCAAAAGAAATTCCTACCTTACCTGCAGCAAAGTCTTCTACAACTTTATCGATATCCTTAAAAGCAAATTCCTTATCTATAATGCCAGACTTATACCAGTTACTCATTAATTCCAGTGCCTCTTTTGTCTGGGGTTGTATTTCACCTGGGATAAGCTTTCCACTTTCATCTTTAACCCATGATTTTGGATATGCCCCCATCGTATAAAATAGCCCTCTAGCATCATAGCCCCATGAAATTAAATCTTTATGAAGGGCGATACCATATGTGTCAACTTTTCCATTTCCATTAGGATCTTTGTCAACAAAAGCCTGTGCAACTTGTTCTAATTCCTCTAAGCTTTTAGGGATATCCAAATTTAATTTGTCTAGCCAATCTTTACGGATCCAAAGAAATTGAGCGGACATATACGGGTCCTCGTAACTCGGAATTCCGAGAATTTTCCCATCTACTGTAAATAAATCTAATGTTTTTCCTCCATCAAAGTCCATGTAAGACTTTAATTCATCTGAGGCATAATCATTATAGGCATCTGTCAAATCTGCCAGTATCCCCTGTTGCTTAAACTTTTCAAACTGATTTATATCGATCTGCATAATATCCGGAAAATCGCCAGAAGCAATTGCTAATGAAAATTTCTGTTCAAATTGCTCGTTTGGTACTTCCCAATCATATTTTAATTCGATATTCAGCATTTCCTTTAATTTGGAAACGTAGGCGTTTGTTTGAGGTGTGACACCCTTCTTCGTTTTGGGGTCTTCCGGATTTCCATAACCAGCTACCTCTCTAACTGTTACCGTATTTTCATATTTTCCAAGTGGATCTTTATCACCCGCAGCCACATTTGAATCGTTTGATTTTTCTGCCCCACCTGAACCTTCTTTTGACTGACATGCCATTAATACTGTACTTATGACTAACAGCATAACGACAAATAATAGAGAATATTTCTTCATCCTGTTAAACCCCCAATTTCATTTTTAGTAATCCCTTACATTTATTGTAGGTTTATAGGTGAAACGTTTACAATTATAATATTTTTACTTCGTTACACTCTCTTTACTTCTTTGTTTTTATCCCTGTATTCTTGTGGAGATTGTAAGGTATTTTTTTTGAAATAGAGGGTGAAGTAGGATGGAGAATTAAATCCCAATTGATTGGCAATTTCATGTATGGCCATTTTCGTTTCGCTTAAATAATATTTCGCCTTTTTCACTCTTACTTCGTTAATCACATCGGACAAATTCCGACCTGTTGTTTCTTTATAAAAACGCGATAAATAAGAAGGGTTAAAATGAATAAAATCCGCTATGGCTGTTAGGGTAAGATCTCCACCAATATGGTCTTGAATATATTTATTGACTGTCAAAATCACTTTACTCTTACCTTCTTCTCGTGATTTTGCTTGGTACTGACAGATTGCTTTGACTAAAAAGAGAAGCACTTCCTTTGAATCAAAAATGATGGGAAGTTGTTGCAATGTTTTTTGAAGATTGTCTTCGCTTTGTTCAATAATATATTGATACAAATCTTGATTACGTAAAAATTCCAAAATCAATTGTGAAATCGATAGTAGAAAGTCGGTGATATCTATATTAGAATATTTGTTACTGACCATCTGATCAAATAATCCCTCTATCATTTTGATTGCTTTTTTTTCTTCTCCTTCTGACATCTCACTTTCCAAAACCATTAATTGTTTCTTCCACTTCTGGGCTACGGAGATCTCTGTCCCTATATGGTAAAAGGGGTTTGTTTTCCCTTGGTCAATAATGATCATGTTTTCTGAGAAGGAAGAAATAAATTTACAATAATCGCAAATCTTCTGAAAATCCTCTTTTATAAGTTTGACATCAACCGGTCTTTGGCCAATAACGAAATTCGCTTTTATATTTTTTTCCAGCATATAATTTTCTTGTATACTCTCCAAAAATCGTTTTGTATACTCTTTCAATGTTTTCCACTTTATTTTATTATCTTTATAAAATATCCCTTGTATTTTTGCGGGCTGAATAAACCAGATGGCTAAATCACGATGATACATAAAAAACTCGACTATTACATTGGGATGCAAGTCTCGTTTCATCGGTTCATTAAGTAGGAGGAGATCTTGAGTATTCGTTGACTTATCACTTGTGATTTGCCCTGCTATAATGAACCACTGTTCATCTAACTCGATCTCCAATGAATGTGCAACGATAGAGAAATTTTGTGTAACATGATCGATTTCATTTGTGTTTAGTAGTGAGTCTAAAAAATCTCTTTTCAGAAGCGGCATGATTTCTTCTATTTGCTTTTCACTTGCTTCAAGCTTAGTTTGTATTGATCTTTCCAACTCTATTTTCTCGATAGATGTTTGAACAGCAGCGATTAAAACTTCATCATCTTCTGTTTTCAATATATAATTATCGATATTACGCTTAACAGCGTCATATACGTATTCAAATTGATCATACCCAGATAAAAAGATAATCCGGCACTTCGGCCAGAGTAATTGCAATTCGTCTATAAATTGTAAACCACTTTTTTCTGGCATCCTCATATCTGTAATCACAATATCTAATTTGACTTGCAAAGCACATTCTAGTGCTTCTGCGACTGAATAAGCAGAATGGATTTCTAGCTCCAGCTCACTTTCCGAAAATAACTGCAACAAACCATCCACAATAATCGGTTCATCATCGACTATGAGCAGTCTATACATGTTTGGTTCCCCTTCCCTTATCGCATATTTTCATTTCTATCTTTAAGCCTCCTAAATGACTTCTGCTGGCAAACAAACCACTCTCTTCGCCATATTTTAATTTTAAGCGAGTATTTACATTATATAATCCTGTCGTTTCTCCTACTAGTTCAGGATGACGTAATCTTTGCTCAAGATATAAAAGTTGTTCATCTGAAAGTGAATGACCATTATCTTCAATCACTACAAGTAAAGTCGTCTCTTCATAGACAGTTTTTATATGTAAAATACCTTGTTGACTATTTTCAAAAGCATGTTCAAAGGCGTTTTCTATAAGCGGTTGTAAAATCAACCGTGGAACAAGTACGCATTTCATTTGATTGATTAATTCAGAAGCCTCGAAATGGATACGATTGGAGAATCGGATCCTCTGAATATTACAGTAATCTAGCGCATGCTTATACTCTTTTTCAAACTCCACATCATCCTCACTATTCTTTGTAATAAATTGATAGTAACTAGCTAGTTTTTGTGAGAGTATTGAAACTTGCTCAAGGTCTTTCATTTTACTTAATCGATAAATATTATAAAAACTGTTGTAAAGAAAATGCGGATTTATTTGGGATTGTAATTGCTTTAATTCTGATTTTTGTAAGGCTAATTTATGTTCATAATTATCTTTGATTGATTGGTCAAGGCGTCCTGCCATATCACGAAAGCTAGAGTATAAATAAGAAAATTCCCCTTCTTGCCTGATGTTAAGAGTTGGTAGGTCTGAATGATTTTGATAGCTTCTAAATAAGGATACGAGCTTATTAAGTGGCTGATGAATCATTCGATTGATTGACCAGGAAAACAGAATTGAAATAATTAGTAGGATCAATGTTAACAATAGAAAGCCTTTATTTAAATTGGACATTTTTTCTGTTAATTCACTTTTATTTACATAAGTATATAAAGTCATATTTAAATACTGAATCTCACTCTCTGTTACCTGATACTGTTTGTTGTCTTTTTCCACAATAAAAGAATGAGCTTTATCAAATTCTTCATCCACCTCACTATGCTTGAGGATTTCGTTTAATAAAGCTTGATTTTGTTTATCATTTGTCAATATGTATTGTGATGAAGGATCAACTAATATTACACCTGCATCTTTTCTCCCCTCAATAATATGAGAAACATCATTCAAAAGTTGACTTTTTGATAGCTCGATAGACGATATAATGTCCTCCCCTTTATCCATTGCAAGTAAATATAGTCTACCATTATAAATGGTCAATCCTTGTTTCCCCGCCATCTTGAACTCTTCCTTTCAAATTATTCCATGTAATGCCCACGTCTTTTTTCCAGCCTTTGTCAAAAGATAGGACACGGGTATATGACCGAATGACAAGCTCATTATTCGCAATCATATCACTTGAATTATTTAGGTTGTTTAATTCCTCATTGATTCCATTTATTAAAGCTACCTCTTCATATCCTGATACTTGATCTCCTATAAAGCTCAGTTTTTGAATATCAGAATCGGAAAAAAGTTGTAATTGCCGTTTTCGAATATAAAAGATTTGATTGTCTAGTAAATCTCCATAAAAGTCAGCTTTTGAGATCACCGAATCTACATATTGTTCTTCAAGGCTCTTTTTACCAAAATAAGTAAGCGTTAAGCTAACTATATAAAAAAGCGATAACATAATAATGAAAATTAGGATCATTTTTTGATAGACTGGTAATTCCTTAAATAATTTCAACATATTTCCCTCTCTACCTTCTTCATAGATGTAAACAAAATATACCTGGTCTCTCTCGGAAGAAATGTCAGAGGAGCCAAGTAGCTAGATTTAGAGGTTAGATAAATCTTTAAAGGGGGGGCGTGTGAGGTGAATGTTCGAAGTCCGTTTTCAATTTTTTCGTGATATCGGTGTGATGATGGATTGACGCTTTTAGTCGCTCACTTTTTTCAATCGATATATTTCACGTTTTTGATTAAGGGATTCATCCAACAATATTTGAATATCCGTTTCAATCGGACAATTGTGCTAAGACCTTTTATTAAATTTCGATTCCATGGAGTCAAGTCTAGTATTGGTGGCATCAACCGTTTGGATTAATTGATGGAGTAAATCACCTTGGCGTTGTTGTTCAGATTTTACTTCTTTCAGTTCATTTTTCATTTCTTTCATGTCAACTTTCATTTTTTGCATTTCGTCTTTCAGTTCAACCTACATTTCCTTCAAATCATCTTTCATTTCTTTCATCTCATCTAAAATTTGCCAAAGCAATTTTTCGTTCATTTATATCTTCCCTTTTCGTTATTTTTTCGTTGTACTATACACTTGAAAAATTCTTTTGCTTTCAAAGGGGATTCCTAAACTTGTTACTATTCTGTCACAAACATTTCGACAATCTATTAAAATTTAGTAAAGGCTTTTCTATCAATTGGTTCGTTTCTCTAACCTTCCGAGGTACCAAAGATCCTATTTTTTGCACTGCCAATTGTGATAAGCTACTTAATTCCTTTTGCATCCAATAACGTATATCTTAGTCTTTCCGTTTAAATTTATAGGCTATAATCATGACAATGAGCTGAGGAAGCAAATTCAAACAACTAACAAATACGAATAATTGATTGGGCGTAAGTGGTTTAAAAAAGCTTTCCCATTCTTCGTTCCCTGACATTTTACTAATAAAATAAAATGAAATGATGCCAGAGGCTATATTCCCTAGGATGATCGGGATGGCATTTCGAAAGAATGTACTGAAAAAGGCAAGAAGTGATGTGACTAGAAACATGACGAGATAACCAATCATTGAATATCTGGTAAAGTCTTGATACATAGAAAAATAGACAAATGGAAAACTGTATAGACAGACAATCAAGATATTAATCCCTATTTTCCGCATTGCCCCACCTCTTTAGTCATTGTTTGTGGTTAACGCAAGAAGGAGGGAACGCCCCTTCTTGCACAATCCGTCAACCTAAATTCGCTGTATCTTTCAATGTAACTTCCTTTTCATGATGATGTAACTCCAATAGAATAATTTCATTCTCCCCTTCACGAAGATATGGGGCAGGGACATATAGTGTTCGTTGTGGGCCGATTTCCCAATAACGTCCAAGATTATGGCCGTTGACAAACACAACGCCTTTCGTCCACTTCGAAACATCGATAAATGTATCCGCCACTTTGTCTACGTGTAATGTTCCACGATGGAAATATGGATGCTCCTCTTTCGTTGCTTGGCTTGAAAAAGAAAGTTTGCTTAAATCTGTTAATGGCAACGGATAGACGGTCCAATCAAATAAAAATTGATTGCCTAAGCGTACTCCTTCTGTAATCCCTTTGAAATCAACAAGGAAGGGACCGTAATTGATTCTGCCCATATTTTCTACGATGATCTGCAACTTGCTTTCTTTTTCAGTTAGATCCACCTCTAACGAAGACTTGCCGCTAATGCGATCCACCAAACCAACGAATTCGCCGTTCAGATACACTTGCCCCCGGTCATGAACATCTTGAACGGTTAATCTTTGTTTCCCGTATGCGCCTTTAATCGTTGTTTCATAGACGATAAAGCCATAGCCCTGTCCATATTCTTCCATTGTTAACGGAGCAGCGCTATATTGAGGCTCGGAAAGTTGATCTAAGGAAGCTAGCAGTTCCGCACTTTCCGTCAATTCTACTTTTCCATAGGCCTTTTTCGGTAATGGTTCCGGTAGCATCATCTCGGGAAGATCGACATACTTCTCAAATGTTTTTCTTACTTGATAGAGCTTATCTGTTACTTCCCCTGACTCTGTAAGTAGGGCATCATAATCATAGCTGGTAATCGTTGGCTGATAGACTTCTTCGTTATGATTAGCGCCATTGTAAAAGGCAAAGTTTGTTCCTCCGTGCGCCATATAGAAATTGACGGAGCCATTTTGGTCGAGAATTTCTTCCAATGATTCTACAACATTCTCAGCTGGTCTTGTATGATGCTCTTCTCCCCAATGATCAAACCATCCATGCCAGAATTCCATACACATTCCCGGACCATTCGGTTGGTATTCTTTTAATAGATCAAAGGCTTCATAACCGCGAGATCCAAAGTTGGCTGTTTCGAATACTCCCTCTATCATTCCACCGCAAAACATACTGTGCGTCGGCCCATCAGATGTAAAGAGGAACGTATCACCTGCTCTTTTCTTTAGCCCATCACGCATATACTCTAAATACTTCTTATCATTTCCAAAGCTTCCGTATTCGTTTTCAATCTGTAAGGCAATGATCGGCCCATCATTGGAAGACAATAATGGCTGCAATTTTTCAAACAAAACATCAAAATAGCGATCTACCTTTTCGAGATATGGTTCATTAAAACAGCGCAATTTAATATTCGGTACGGTCATCAACCAATATGGAAATCCACCGAATTCCCACTCTGCACAAATATATGGTCCAGGTCTCACAATAACATGCAAGCCAACCTTTTCAGCCGTTTTCACAAAACGAACAATGTCAGCGATACCATCAAAGTAAAATTGGCCTTCCTCAGGTTCATGAATATTCCAAGCGACATAGGTTTCCACCGTATTAAGACCCGCCGCTTTTAATTTCAGTAAGCGGTCTTCCCAATATTCCGGGACCGTTCTAAAATAATGCATCGCCCCACTTAAAAGCCGGATTTCTTTTCCATCTAATAAAAAATTCTTTTCATCATAGGTTAGTTTTGTCATCTTTACACCTCATCCAGTTGTCATTTTTTAAAACAAGCAAATAATCTGCTCTTTTTCCTTCATCTCTAATTGAATATAGCCCTCAACCGGTTCTACTTTTCGTGCTTTTTTTCCTTCCCCATGAAGAGAAATAGTTTGATCTGTTTTTATTGCAATAGAGCGATTGGTTAAAGATTTTATTTCCAAGCGTTGGATCATCATTCGGTCCCAAGCTACACTTACTTCAAAGCCGCCACGGATACGAATGCCAGAGATGGAGCCCTTGAACCAAGCGGATGGAAGAGCTGGTAATAACTCGATATAACCTTTATGGGATTGGATCAACATTTCGACTACAGCTGCCGTATAGCTAAAATTGCCATCAATTTGGAAAGGCGGATGGGCACCAAATAAATTAGGATACAGGCCGCCGCCAATAAAATCTTGATTATTCACTGGCACGACGCGGAATAGTTGTTTAAACAGTTCCTGAATCCTCTCACCATCTTGTAGCCGAGCCCAAAGACACATTTTCCAACCAAGACTCCAGCCGGTTCCTATATCTCCCCTTCTATTCAATGTTTGGCGCACGGCATCGAGAAAAGGTCCAGATGTAATTTGTGTCCCCGGAAATGCTCCATATAAATGCGAAACATGACGGTGATGTGGCTCAGTATCCTCGTAATCTCGTAACCATTCCTGCAATTGGCCATATTTCCCAATTTGAAGGGGGTGTAGGCGTTCTCTTGCTGTGCGGACTTGTGAAATCAATTCATCTTCTATTTCTAATACAGATGCCGCCTCTAGATAATTGCTAAATAGATCCCAAATGATCTGAAGATCCATCGTAGCACCTTTTGTTACGGAGCCTCTTTTTCCATCTATTGTTAAAAATTTATGTTCAGGTGAAGTAGATGGAGATGTAATAAGGTATCCGTTTTCGTCTTCGATCAACCATTCTAAACAGAATTGAACAGATCCGGTAAGAATTGGTAGAGCTTCCTCTAAGAAAACTTGGTCTTGTGAATATTGATAATGCTCCCATAAATGTCGACATAGCCATGGACCGGCCAGTGGCCAAAATGCCCAAATCGGGTCGCCATGCCGTGGTTCACCAACCGGATCAGCCTTTCGCCATATATCTGTATTATGATGGGCTGTCCACCCATTTATCCCATAGCGACTTTGCACCATCTCCCTTCCCGTTATCGATAACTCTTTGATTAGTTTAAAAAGTGGTTCATGACATTCGGCCAAATTGGTTACCTCAGCAGGCCAGTAATTCATCTCCGTATTAATATTAAGTGTATAGTTAGAGGACCAAGGTGCCCGTACTAATTCGTTCCAGATTCCCTGGAGATTCGCTGGTTGGGTGCCTGCTCTTGATGAACTAATTAGGAGATAACGACCATAGTTAAACAACAATGTTTGCATTCCCAGATCATTGGAACCATAGGTGGCAATTCTTTCATCTGTATCGAGTGCCTCTTCGCCCCTTTTATCTCCTAAGATCAAATTCACACGATTATACAATGCTTGATAATCTTTCACATGTTCCTTCGATAGTTGGTCAAAAGAAAGTTTTAAGACATTTGCAAGAATTTGTTCATTTTGTGCGGATAAGGTGGAAAAATCTCTGCCTGGCAACTGATTAAAGCCATTAAATGAAGTGGCAATCGCTAGATAAAGAGTCGCTTCCGTTGCCTTCTCAATAATGACTTGTCCATTTGTAGTGTTTATTTTTCCGCCTTTTGTAGCTACTCCTAGTCTTCCTTCAAAATGAACCGCTTTCGTTTTTTCGAATTCCCCATATACAATTGGCTTATCATGACCTTGAACATAATTGGGTGCACAATATTCCGGGCAAATCCCCTGTAATGCAATTTTTTCTTGATCATTTTTCACTTGAGTTTTTAATAGACTATCAAAATATACCTTTGTGTTAATCCTGTTTTCCTTACTAGCAGATAGCCGAATCACCAAAACTTGATGTGGATATGAAATAAATGCCTCGCGTATGTATTTTGTTTCTCCAATTGAATAGCTGACGGTCGAGATGGCTGTCTGAATATCTAAGGAACGTTGGTAATTATGGGCGATATCCCCGTGATCATGTTGAATATATACATTCCCTAAAGGCATATACGCCTGTGAATAAGGACCAAACATGTTTTTCGTTTCGTCCGCTGCAGCTTCATAATTTCCTTGATCAATGAGTGCTCTAACTTTCCGTAAAGATTCTTGGTCATTGTATTCTTTTTTTTCTGGCGGTCCTGACCAAAGTGTCTCCTCGTTCAATTGAAAACGTTCTACCTCCACACCGCCAAAGTGCATAGCTCCGATTCTTCCATTTCCAAGTGGTAAAGCTTCCGTCCAAGCGTCTCCCGGTTTTTTGTAAGATAAAAGATGCATTTTAGAGGCTCCTATCTATTATTATTAGACCATTTCATTATATCATTTTCGAACGGAAAGGATATGGTTATCTACCATTTAGTCGATCAATCTTTTTGGAGAAATTCCACAAGATTATAAGGGAAGGACAAGCTGCCATCCGTCCATTCCTTTATGATTTTAACCACTCTAACGAAAAGGAAGCAAACGGAATATCCATCTTATTCCAATCACTGTGATCATGGATTCGTTCATATAAAATACCGATCTCACCATTTTTCATTACCGTTAGGCATGAATAACCGAAATAACCGCCCTCAATCACTTTGCTATATGACCATGTTTTTCCACCATCTTCACTTAGACGGATTGTGCCTGTAACCCTTTTCTCTTCATTCGCAGGATTCGAAAATAAAACACGGACTTTGCCATCTCCGAGATCTGGGTAGAGAATTACACTTGATTGACAAATCGGGTCAAGAAGTTCCTCATCAAATAGGACTTCCCCCCAAGTTTCTCCGCCGTCTGTGCTTGTTGTAACTGCTGTTCTTTGTTTTCCATAATGATTCCGTAAATAATATTTCAACTCTCCTGTTGGTAGTTGAATCACCTGAGACTCTGTTAAATATTGTTTTTCTTGTGAGATCGTTTCTGCCGTCAACTCTTCCCCATCTAATACCCTTCCATCATTTGGCGATTCGCCCCGCTGCCATGTAGCACCATGATCATCACTATAAATACAAGCACAGGACAAACAACCAGCTTGATTGGAAAAATAGATTGGAAAAACTAAACGGCCTTTTTTGTCCCCATATTTTAACTGAATCCCACATCCAGGGCCAGAACCGATAAACCGCATCCATTCTTCTTTGATCGCAAAATTGAGTTCTCTTGGTTTTGACCATGTTAAACCATCATCATCACTTTGGATCATTTGCAAAAAGGATGTTCTTTCCTCTAGCAAACTTTCATTTGGGTCAATCCCTTGTTTAAAATAAATATTTCCCTTTGTCTCCTGGCCCTTGAATACATATCCTGCTTCATTAACTGTGAAACCTGTTTCCTGTCCTTTTTCATCGATAACTCTTCCATCTGTTTCCAACAAAAACAGATTGCCGTCGCGATCATATAGTCTTCTGCGTCCCTCTGTATCAAACCCAACTCCAGAGACACTATTTAACAAGCCAATGCCACCAGGTGTATGACAATAGATCATAAAGATAGAGCCTGTTTCCTCATCCTGGAGTAAAGATGTATCAATCGCGGCGGCACCATCTAGACCTTCCCCGGCAAAAGCGACCAAATTTTGAACAGGTCCCCAAGTCTCACCGTGATCTTCACTACGTCTAATGGTCGCAACAATTTGGTTTGGATTATCAGTCTGATCGACAATTCTAGCATCAATTCCAGCAATGACAGTTCCCTTTTTTGTTGTGATCGTGGATGGGATTCGATAAGCTTTCGAACCGGCCAAATTCGGATAAAATACTGCTTGTTTATGAATATTTGCCATGTTTATACCTCCAGCTCGTCTCTTTTCTCTGCCACACTTTTTACCAATTATATTTATAATTAAAAAATTCATGCTGCTTTACCAACATGAATTTTTTCCTAAAATATCTATCCTTTCATCGCATTATAACAAGAAAGATTAGCAATAATAGGGGGTGCTGCCGCTTCAGTCACTTTTAACTTTAACTGTTTCGTTTTAATAGATGGGATTTCTTTTATATAACGATGCCCAATCGCTGTGCCCGTTACAATCGTCCGCCATTCTCCATCAACCAGTGCCTCTACGTCAAATGCTCTTACCCGTTCACCGAAGGCAATGTCCTCCATCAGCATAATATGGTCGATCTCTGTTTCCTCTTCTATCTCTAATTCTAGTTCTGCCCCGTTTCCAGAAGTTGTCGCCAATGGGTGAGAAAATCTCCTTTTTATTTCTTCCGCAAATTCTAGTAATCGCTTTGCATCCACTTCTGGAATGAGGCCACGATTGTCAGGGGATACATTTAATAACAAGTTGGTCCCATGGCCAACAGATTGATAGTAAATATCCATTAACTCTTCTAAGGAAAGAAGACTTTCTTCATCATTTGGGTGCCAGAACCAATGACGTTTCCGGATTGGGACATCACATTCCGCTGGTAGCCAATCAGGAGTCCCTGGAAGCCAGTCCACCTTATCATCCGAAAACATACTGATTTTCGCCGCATTTTCTGTATTCCAGCAAGGATAAGGTGCAACCCCAATTTCATTGCCGACCCAGCGAATCGTCGGTTGGCCCATATTAAAAATCATCGCATTCGGGTGATGCTTCTTGACAATGCCAATGATCCGTTCCCAATCATACACTCTGCCTTCTGACCCTGCACCATCAAACCATACTTCCATTAATGGACCATATTGTGTCATTAATTCTGTTAATTGTTCACAATAAAAATCATCATAGGCTTCTTTATCTGCATAACACTCTGCATTCCGATCCCAAGGAGAAAGGTAAACACCAAAATGCATTCCCTCTTCTCTACATGCATCCGCACATTCCCGGACGACATCCCCTTTTCCATCTTTCCATGGACTTGATTTCACTGAATAATCCGTTGTTTTGGTTGGCCATAAACAAAAGCCATCATGATGCTTCGCTGTCAAAATAAAATATTTAAACCCCGCTTTTTTTGCTAATTTTACCCACTGTCTTGCATCCAATTCAGTTGGATTGAATAATTCAGGAGAATCATTCCCCTCTCCCCATTCCTGATCACAAAACGTATTCATGCCAAAATGACAAAAAATACCTCGATCAAGATTTTGCCAAAAAATTTGGGGAATGGAAGGCAATGGTAATTTGCTAGTTTGCAAGAAAATCGACTCCTCTTCAAATAAGTATCGCGTTTTGTAAAAAGTTTTTACAATATAAGTATAAAATGTTATCGGTAAAATAACCATTAAAACGTTTGCATTTTTCCAAAAAACTGGCACCCCCCTACTTCGTCCATTTGCACAATGACTTTATTGATGGCTGGAGGTGCCTGTTGGCGTAACTTAAGTATTATAATAAAATTTTAACGATCATAGGACTCTTGGTAGATTTCAAGATAGCGATCTAGTTGCAAACCTTCAAAACCTTTTAGATACGCATCCCAATCTTTTTCAAAGTCCTTATCTCCTGTGACAAATTGGGCCAAATCTTCGGCTAATGGATCTTCAGGCGCTGTAAAGGATGCTCGGTATTCAAACGTACGCAAGGAAGGCCCCAATTGCTCCCATCCATCATTATGAGTTTGGGTCGTTTCACCTGGAAGTTGGGTATATTTTGCTTGGTTTCCATTATAATCAAGCTCCCCTTCTTCCGCCTTACGCCATCTTTTGCCTTCTGGTCCATACTCCTGCAAAAGAATCGCTTCCTCCGTAAAATACCCCTTGTTCTCCATATCGCATTTGTTCCTCTGGTGTCAGCTTCCCATTAAAAATAACCTCAGGATAATCTCCATCCATTTTTTCCATCTCTTTTTCCCAATCTGGGAACGCCTCTTTCCCTTTCAAAATTTTCTCAAACCCATATTTCCTGCGAAACAATAGAACTTCATCTTCCACTTGATCATAGCGATTTGACTGCTCCATCATTCGGTCCAATGTTTGCGCAATCAGCGTAAATTCATTCTTTTGCGAGAGAACAAGTTGCTCTTTTAAAAAACTTGCATGAATTTTTCCTACCAGTTGTTCCAGCGGTTTGTAGGCTTTTTTGGTTATATAAATCATCCAGATGATCCCAGTAATCACAACAAAGATCGCGATGATCATCCATAATAAGCGAACAGATCCCACAACTCTTGCCAAATTACTTTTGGAGAGACCACTTTCAATGGTCCAACCCGTATAATCCGAAGTGAAGCGCGTAAGGACACGATCTTTTGGCGGATGAATCTCTTCATTCAGTAGCTCCGTTCCACTCCTATCCGTAAGCTGAACAAAACTAACTTCAGGATCATACATCTCCTGAATTCCTTTCTTTAGCTCATCTACACTTACATTGACAACGATAAAACCCTTGGCTTTTCCATGGAAAGGTACAGGCCGTTTTAGTGATACGACGGCCTTTTTACTTTGCTTTGGAAATTCTTGAAATAAACGTCGATCTGTCCAATGGGATGTATGTTCATTCGGGGAGTTTTCAATAAAGGAATGATCTCCATAATCCGATATTTTTGTAACTGTACTAAGACTCAAAACAGTTTTATCATGATCACGAACTAAATAAGCAGAATCAATCATCGGGTAGTTTATTTTCAGCTCCTGCAATGCCTTATAGGCCTCAAGGTTTACTGGTACATCGGCTATATCTTGTTCATCTAAAAACGCTTTAAAACTTTTATTGATCAACGATTCTCTTAAAACTCTATGATCAATCTCTTTCAAACTCCGATCGATATATCGATACGCTTGTCCAGCCAATGATTCATTTATATTCACGGCTTCCCGCTTGCTTTGATCATTTAAAACCTGAAAGAAAATAAAAAATAAAACGAGAATAATAATAAAAAAGACGGGTGTATACGCTAACAACATCCGGTGAAACCAATTCCGGTTCATAAGTTCTCCCCCCTATAGTCGGAGAATTTTAAGTTTTACTATGTCCCTTAATAATAAATCACCACACCTCTATAAAAATAGAGATATGGTGATAAGTTGCGTGGGCTTTATTTAACGACACCTTTTTTTAAGATAATATTGGCATATTGGGCCGCTTCTCCTGTAGCCACGATCGCATAGGCCTTTTTGGCGCGTTCGTAAAATGTGAAACGATCTAAGTATTCCATTTGCAGAGCAGGGCCATGTTCTTCTTGAATCACTTTTTCAAAATCCTGCCAAATGGTCGGTTGAAATGGCTCCCCCTCTACCACATCCATTAGTGTGACAGGGTGTTCTACATATGTGTCAAGAGGGAAGAATTTTAATATCGCTTCTAATAACGCTGGGATCCCATGACCATCACAACGGAGCAGATTCTGGGTATGGCTAGCAGATGGAAAATTTCCGTCTGCTAACACAATTTCATCTCCATGTCCCATTTCCATCAGAACTTTCATGAGGTCTGGTGATAAAATAGCTGGTATTCCTTTTAACATAACAGTACACCCGACCTTTACTTTTCCTCTACATAATAATTCGTTAAAGCACCTAGTTTTTCGATTTCACATGTAATGACATCACCCGGCTGAATATAACGTTGTTGATCTTCTGGCAATCCTAACACGACCCCTTCAGGAGTTCCTGTTAAAATGACATCACCTGGTTCTAGTGTTAAATATTGAGAGATATAGCTGACGATTTCGGCACAGTTAAAAATCATATCGGATGTATTCGAATCCTGTTTGACTTCCCCATTTACAGTTGTTTTCAATTTTAGATCATTAGGATCGCCCACTTCATCCGCTGTGACAAGATAGGGTCCCATTGGACTGAATTTATCACCAATTTTTCCAAGCATCCATTGCGGTGTTCTCATTTGTAGATCGCGAGCGGAGAGATCATTCGCTGTGCTATAGCCAAATACATAATCAAGGGCATCTGCTTCATTGACATTTTTGGCCTTTTTCCCGATCACAATCGCAAGTTCGACCTCATAATCGAGCTTTTCGGTCACTTTCGGTACAGGGATCTCACTATTATGACCCGTTAGTGTATTATCAAATTTATTAAAGAGGATGGGAAACTCTGGATATGGGGCATTCGTTTCATCTGCGTGTTTGCGATAGTTTAACCCCACACAAATAATTTTATGTGGTCTTGTCACACTTGGTCCCCACACTAGATTCTCGGAATTGACATAAACTACCGTGTTTGCTTCTTCCGCCTGTTTCAATAGGTTCGATAATTGATTAATTGCCTGTTCTCCCCCTGCAATAACAGCCATGATATCCGTTTCTACATCTGAAATCCCCGTTTTCTCTGCAGTCGCTTGAATATCAATAATCCCTTCGTCCGTTTGAACGCCTAATTTATGTAGTTCTTGCAGTTCATATGTTAATAGTTTCATGAATGATAGCTCCTTTTCTATTTGTTATGCATTTTTACCAAATACGACCCCACCATCAATATACAATGGAGAGCCCATCATAAACTTCGCTTCATCCGAAGCTAAAAACAGGGCAGCATTGGCGACATCTTCCGGCTTTCCTAAGTCTCCACTAAGTTGTCTTTTCTTAATCCCATTAATCGCCTCTTCGGGGTCATCATACGAATTTTTCAAATAGTTTTCCACAAATGGTGTATAAATGGTGCCAGGAAGTAAGGCATTGACACGGATATTATAAGGCGCATAGTCGACTTGCATTGATTTCGTGAGGGACAACACAGCTCCTTTCGTTGCAGCATATAGAGCGCGTTTCGCCAAGCCCATTTCTGCCACACAGGAAGACATATTAATAATACAGCCACTTTGTTGTTTCATCATATAAGGAGCAATGTACTTACACCCCAAATAAACACCTTTCACATTGACATCCATGACCTTATCCCATACATCTGGATCCACTTCATCCACTCTACCAACATTACTTATGCCCGCATTATTAAAGAGAATATCAATCTTTTTATGTCCTTTGATTACATAATCTACTAAAGCTTGCACAGATTCTGGGATCGTCACATCTGCTTCGAAAAAGGAAGCCTTTCCCCCTTTTTCTTTAATCTCATTGACGGTTTGTTGACCATGCTCCGGATTGACATCATTGACGATCACATGGGCTCCTTCTTCGGCGAAGCGAAAGGCTGTTGCTTTGCCAATCCCACTGCCTGATCCTGTAATAACTGCCACTTTATCTGCTAATCTCATTTTATAACCTCCCGTGCTTCCTGCATATGATCCTCAGGTTGGGCTGCTTTCACCGTCAAACCGCCATCAACCATCAATAAATGACCATTGATTTGCATCGCCTCATCTGATGCCAAAAAGACAACCGCATCGCCAATTTGTTTTTCAGTACCTAAACGCTTCATTGGATTTGCTTGGACTTCTTGTTCTCGAATCTCAGGGTCTGCTAAATAATCACGGCACATATCCGTATCCACTGTACTAGGACCGACTGCATTCACATTAATATTATGTCTGCCAAGCTCGATTGCCAAAGCTTTTGTAAGCTGATTAGCAGCTGCTTTGGAAGAGATATAGTGAGGGACAACCGGACTTGTGACAAGCACACTCGCCGTCGAGGCAATGTTAATGATTTTGCCATATTGTTTTTCGATCATTTTTTTAGCGACCCGTTGAGAGGTTAAAAAAATCGATTTCACATTTGTTCGATAAGTCTCATCCCACAGATCCTCTGACACATTTAGAAATGGTTGAAACGGAGCAATGCCTGCGTTATTGACGAGCACTTCGACAGGTCCCAATGTACTTTCTACCTCATCAATCATTTGATCGACCTCTTGCTTGATCCCGACATTCGCTTGCACAACCATAAAATTCCCATTATATGATTCTTGTAATTCTTTCTTTAGGGCGTTTGCCTGAGCAAGATTTTCGGCTGATTTATAATTAATGGCTACATCAGCACCTTCTTCCGCAAGCCTATGCACAATTGCAGCTCCAATTCCACTGTTCCCCCCTGTAACAAGGGCTACGCGATTTTCTAGTCTTTTCATCTCATCACTCCTATGTTGATCCTTTTATAAACTAATCCCAATTCGACTAATGCTGAATTCGGCATGGCCCAATATCTCCGCCTTTGTTTGTTCGCCATTCGCAACTTCCAAGATGAAATCGTATATATTTTGTCCGGCTTCATCTAGTGTTTCTTTCCCTTGTAAAACAGGGCTTGTATCGATATCGATATTATCTGCCATTTTCTTAGCGGTAAGTTCATTTCCTGTTACTTTGATCACCGGAATAATTGGATTTCCTGTCGGTGTTCCTCTTCCCGTTGTAAACACGACGATATGTGTACCAGCTGCCGCCATCCCTGTCACACATTCAATATCATTTCCTGGGGAATCCATAAAATAATAACCTTTGCCCGGGATTTCATCGGCAAATGGAATGACATCTTTTAAAGGCGCATTTCCCGCCTTGCTAATACAGCCAAGCGATTTTTCTTCAATCGAAGATAATCCCCCCGCTATATTCCCAGGACTCGGATTGCCGCCACGCATATCAACGCCCATGCGCTCGATCTCATTTTCAAATCCCTTAATTGCCTTATAAAGCTTATCTTTTACTTCTTCACTTACTGCCTTTTCCGCGACGAGATGTTCTGCTCCAATAATTTCGGTTGTTTCTCCCATTACAATTGTACCTCCATTAGCCAAAAGCTGATCAGAGGTTTTTCCTAAAGCGGGGTTACTACATAATCCAGAGGTGAAATCAGAGCCGCCACATTTAACTCCAACAATTAATTCAGAAACAGGTACATCCTCGACTGGTGTTTCCTGAATGATATTCGCTAGTTTTTTAGCCTCTGTGATCCCTTTTTGAATGGTTTTAATGGAACCGCCTTCTGTTTGAATATCAATCCAGACAACAGGCTTTCCTGTTTCCTCGATTTCAGCTTTGACTTCCCTGGCATCAATGACCTCACAACCAAGGCTAACAATTAAAACCGCTCCAACATTCGGATTTTTCCCCATTCCGACCAATACTTTATGGGTTCTTTCTTTATCATCCCCAACTTGGCTACAACCGTGTTGATGGGGAATCGCGACTGAATCAGGAACCTGTTGTTGGATTCTTGCACAAACTTGGTTGGCACACACAACTGTAGGGAGAATTAATAGATGGTTACGAATCCCTACTTTTCCATTTTCACGCCGATAGCCTTTAAACGTTTGCATGTTCTTGTACCCCCTCACCTTTTTTATCGCCTCGTCCTCGAATGCCTTCTATATTATGGACATGAACATGTTCGCCTACTCCAATATCGGATGTCGCCGCCCCAATCACTTCGCCATATTTGATCACTTCTTGTCCCTTAGTAATCGGGGAAATCGCTACCTTATGGCCAAAATCTATATTCGCTTCCAATTTGATTTGCATTTCTTCCCCTTTTTGAGTGTATGTTAGTGCTTCTCCTTTTTTGACATCTTTTAGAAGGGTTGCAACATTATCCTTATCATCCATGACAATACAGGAAATTCCTGATTGAAACGCTTTCTCCATTACCCTACCTCCCCTTAAAATCGTTCTATTTATATACACGTCTTAATGTTATCGGTATCATAATTTTAACAGAGTGTTTCTTTATCTGTCAATCTATATCTATAAAACTCAAACGATACTCTTGTCCGCTTTGTGTTTCAAATTCTAAGAGATCATTTTCCCAATTTGCGGGAACTTTTTGGCCAGTACACTCTATTGAGGGGATATGAGCAGTTCGAAGTTTACAGACCCCATTATGCGTCGCTTTGATGAACACATTTATCAATTTTCCGTTTTCCCAAAATATATCAATCTCATAACCACCACGAGCGCGTAAGCCTTTTACATTTCCGGTAGCCCAAGCCTTCGGAAGCGCAGGCAGGAGCACAATCTCGCCTGCGTGAGACTGCAATAACATCTCCGCTATCCCTGCTGTAGCACCAAAATTACCATCAATTTGGAAAGGTGGGTGCGCATCAAATAGATTCGGGTAAATCGAAGTTGTCAGCAGTTGACGAATATTTTGATACGCCTTTTCGCCTTCACGTAACCTTGCCCAAAAATTGATGATCCAAGCACGACTCCACCCAGTATGACCGCCTCCATTCGCAAGTCTCCTTTCCAATGTTCGTGTGGCAGCTTTAGCCAATTTAGGAGTATGAACAGGATGAATTTGCTCCCCAGGATGTAAAGCAAATAATTGAGAGATATGACGATGTCCGGGATTAACCTCCTTATAATCCTCGATCCACTCCATAATTTGACCATGTTGCCCCACTTGTATTTTTGGTAAGCGGGCCACCGTCTTCTCAATTTCTATCATAAAATCAGATTCTTGCTCTAAAATTTGCCCAACTTCTAGGAGAGCGGTGAATAAGAAGTGAAGGATTTGACTATCCATAGCTGGCCCCATACAAACGGTTCCCTTCGTCCCGTCCGGAAGTTTAAACGTATTTTCTGGAGAAATCGATGGCCCTGTCACTAGTTGACCATTCTCATTTTCTACAAGATAGTCCAAGAAAAACTCAGCCGCTTCTTTCATAACAGGATAGGCATGATCGCGAAGGAAGCTTTCCTCTCTTCCAAATCGATAATGTTCCCAAAGATGCAATGAAAGCCATGCCCCACCCATCGGCCAAACTGAGGCAGAAAGGGGGATTCCTTCTATATGCGTTTCCCCCCATAGATTCGTATTATGATGGGCAACAAATCCTTTGCATCCATACAACTCCTTCGCTGTCACCCTTCCTTTTTCTCTTATTCGTTCAATTAAATCAAACAGAGGCTCGTGACATTCCTTAAGATTGCACACTTCCGCCAGCCAATAGTTCATCTGGGTATTGATATTGATCGTATATTTTGATTCCCATGGAGGGGTGAATTGATCGTTCCAGATTCCCTGTAAATTTGCGGGCAAACTACCCGGTCTTGAACTTGAAATGAGTAAATAGCGACCGTATTGAAAAAAGAGAGACTCTAGTGCTACATCCTCTTCCCCTTCTTGATAACGTTTGATACGAAGATCCGTAGGAAGGTGAAGTACGTTTTTCTTTGTATCACTTGAAAATTCCAAGTGAACACGATCTATTTTTTCGTGATATTCTGTTATATGAGCCTCTTTTAATTCGGGATAAGTTTTTAAGGAGGCGGTTTCAATTTGTTCTAGACAAACCTGTTCAGGATCTTGATAACGGAAAGTGGTGGCTGTGCTAAGGAAAAGGGTTACGGCATCTGCCTTTTCAATCGAGATCGAATCCCCGATCGTTTTGACCTCGCCACCTTCGTTTACTGCCTTGATGGCCGTACAAAATTCCACACCATCCCGTCCACACTCCCCATGCATCAAAAGAGTATTAGAAGTTATCGCTCTACTTCCAATGTCAAACGGACGCCTCATCATATTCGCACTAAAATTCAATGCTCCCGGCCTATCACTTGATAAGTGTATGATCACGGTTTCATCCACGGCACTGCTAAAATATTCTCTCGTAAAGCGAACCTCTCCTATACGATATTGAACCGATGTAATAGCTGTCTCTAAATCTAAGATTCTTCTATAATCCTCCACAGACTCCTCTTCATAAAGAAACCATAAATATAAATCACCTAGTGGCTGATACGGATGTAAATATCTTGGCTGAGAAAACAGCGCCATTCTAGCTAAATGCTCTGCCTCTCGTTGTTTTCCCGAAAATAGCAATTGCCTGATTTCAGGTAAATATTTTTTGGCATCTGGATTATTGGCGTTTTGCGGACCTCCATACCAAATAGAATCTTCATTTAATTGAATCCTCTCTTGATGGATTCCACCGAAAACCATTCCTCCCAAACGGCCATTTCCGATGGGGAGGGCTTCTGTCCATTTTTGGGCGGGTTGATTATACCAAAGTTTTTGCATTGTTACCCTCATTTCAAATTTACTCTGTAGCTTTGCGTTCCTCAGTGGCCTCCCGAATGAAAGTATTCGTATCTTCTTTACCGGAGAGAAATTCAGCAAAGCGATCGCGAAAATATTCCCTTATACACTCAACCATATGTTTATTTTTGATACTTCCGATAATTTTCCCAAAAAGCTTTTCCAGTTGGGTGCCGTTCCTCATTCCATTCATCTCTAAACTTTTGCATTTGCTCTCGTAATTGGGGGATGATCTCTTCATATCCTTCCACATCATATAAATTATTCATCTCTGCCGGGTCTTCATGTAGGTCAAATAACTGCGTATAAATTGTGCTATCTACAATATATTCTATTAATTTATAGCGTTTATCTTTTGTTGCACGCACTTTATCTGCATAAGAGAAATATAGATTGTCACGTAAACAGACCGTTTGATCATTTAGTACAGGTAGCATACTAATCCCTTCTACAGAAGTGGGAATCTCTATACCAATTAAATCACAAAGGGTTGGGAATATATCAAAGTGGTAGACATAGCTATCCCTCAGTTCATTTTCTGGTATGCCTGGTCCTGATAAAATTAGGGGGACCCTTACGCTATGATCATAATTATTTTGTTTGCCCAGTAATCCATGTTGCCCTAGTGCCAGTCCATGATCTGCTAGAAACACAACAATGGTATTTTCATATAGTCCTTTTTGCTTTAGTTTGGTGATGATTTGTCCGATTTGATCATCATGATGGGTGATCATTGCATAATATTGAGCAATATGTGTTCTTACATCTTCTTCTTTTCTTGGATGGGAAAGTAAAACCTCATCTCTAATATTATTGACACCGAAGTCAAACGGATGTTCTCCAACGAAATTGATCGGCAAGTCAATCTTATCCGGGTCGTACATATCCATAAACTTCCTAGGTGCATTTCTTGGATCATGTGGAGACATAAATGCTAGATTCATAAAGAAAGGTGTTTTCCCTTGATAACAATCTAACCAGTCAATCGCTGTTTCAGCAAATAGATCTGTTGAATGTTTTCCCGGATAAATTCGATCACAGTGCATCCGGGTTACGGAATCCTGTAACATTGGATTCGTAATAAAGCTTTTTATATTATCATATTGAACCGTCTGATCATAATCTGAAACAGGAACATTCCAATGATCCCACATTCCACCGAAGAAGATATTTTCTCCATCTGAAAAACTTCTATTAAATGTTTCCGTTCCATTATGCCATTTGCCTGTTGCAAATGTAGTATAACCTTCTTGTTGAAGAGCCTCCCCTAATAAAGTATGATCATCTGGAATAGTAGCTCCATCGCTCGACCAATTAAAATGGTTTTTCCCAGTATGAATCATCGCCCTACTTGGCATACATACTGCACCTGTTGTTCCACCGGGAATATGTGCTTGAATAAACGAGGTCCCTGTTTTAGCTAATTCGTCTAAATTAGGCGTTATGATTTCTTTATTTCCCAAGGCATTTATAGTTCCATACCTTTGATCATCAACAGTTATCAAAATAATATTTGGTCTATTCATTTCAAATTCATAATCTCCTTTTCCATCACAACTCAACGAAGCTATGCTGACAAACTTGCCGATCAGCATAACTTCATTTATTGGGCCTTACTGCCGTTCGATGCGGGATGCAAGTATGAGTCCCTATTGAATCAAGTAAGACACACGATTAATCTTTTAAAAATAGCTCTACAACAGGAACAGCTGTATCCGGCTTCTGAATAGGTAATTCCAATGTAACCGTTCCTGATATCACTCTAGTTGAGGTATGGGTGAGCACTTCATTTGGATCATGTTCTTTACATTGAACCTCTGATGCATCATGCAGTAATTGAGCATATGCTATTTTCCCAGCTAAGCCTTCTATATGGATATGCTTAAACGGCCATGAAAAAATATGCAGATATAAACGATTGCCTTTTTGTGTATAACGACAATCAACAGGAGCGGTAAATTCACTCGCATTTGCCCCATAGATGGAGCGCGAATTCACTCGCATCCACTCCCCTATTTCATTCAAGGTGCCAATGGATCTCTGTTCAAATTCTCCACGCCCATTGGGCCCTACATTCAGTAAAAGGTTTCCGCCTTTTGAAACGCTGTCAATTAGCATTTTAATCAGCATTTCTGGTGACTTCCAATCCAAATTATCGCGATCATATCCCCAGCTGCCATTGAGCGTTTGGCAAGCTTCCCATATGATCGGCTCCCCATCCTCTACTAGTGCCTCGTTTGGTTGATATTGTTCCGGTGTTTTCACCCCACGTCCTAAATCAAGTCGATCATTAAGGATAATATCTGGCTGCAACTCGAAAATCATTTTTTCTAATTCCTCCGATTTCCAATCATCCGCTCCTTTCCCCTTAGACCAGCCCCAATCGGCATTCGGATAAGAAAAATCAAACCAAAGATAATCAATTTTTCCATAATTGGTTAATAATTCTCGTACTTGGCCATGTAAAAATTCAACGTAATTTTCCATTTTACGATTAGAAGCTTCTTGTTTAAAATCATCATCATCACGCTGTGGATGCAATCCATCAATTGGAAACTCCGGATGATGCCAATCAATGAGAGAATGATAGAAACCTACTTTTAATCCCTCTTCCCTGAAAGCATTCACCATCTCTAATAATAAATCGCGCTTGGCTAGTGTATTTGTCACCTTATAGTTTGTTAGTTTAGAATCCCAAAGAGCAAACCCTTCGTGATGCTTCGTTGTAATCACAAAATATTTCATGCCCGCATTTTTAGCCACACGTGCCCATTTTTTCGGATCAAATAAATCAGGATCAAAGAATTTGAAATATTTATTGTACGTATCCGGATGGATTTTTTCTCGATTCATTACCCATTCATGACGGGCAGCATTTGAATATAATCCCCAATGAATAAACAATCCGAAACGAGCATGAATGAACCATTCTGGATTTCCATAATGAGTCGGCCAATTGGTATTTTGACCTGTCACACTTTTGTATTGCATTATCTCTTCTCCTCCCCTAATGCTTATTTGTATTTTTCATCAAACGCTTCTTGATAAATTTCGATGTACCGATCCAAATTCATTCCTTCTAGTGTGGCAAGGTATTGATCCCAGCCTTTGTCAATATCATCATCCCCAGAAATAAAACGAGCATTTGATTCATCAACAAAGTTTTGGATCGTTGCCTCAATCTCTGCTAATTCAGCTGATTGTTCTTCATTAAAATAAAGTGGTGGAACGATCATATCCTCATCAGGCTTATAGGGTTCATATTTTTCCTTCGTTTCTTTATAAAGAAGTGCTTCAAGGGGCTGGTCATCTGTTGTCATTTCACTTAATCTAAATTCGTTTGTTCTAATAACAGGACCTTGCTGAGCCCAATGAGTATTCTGGACTTCTCCATAGGAGGCTAAACGTACCCACTTTGCCGGCTTACCATTGATCCCTACTTCTCCTTCTTCGGCCCAACGCCAATCTTTATCTTTTTCACCAATTACTGCTCTCAAGGTTACCTCTTCTTGATAAAACCCTTCCGCCCATCGCAAAGCCACCTCAGGGTACTTCGCCTGATTAGTAATAATAAAGGAAGCCCTACCTGGTACAGGTGGTTGATACCAAGAAACCCTATTCCCATCTGGCCCTTTCAATGGTGGAACAGCCACATAATCTAACCACTTACCACTGTTGCCACCACTAGTCATGAAATCACCTTGCCAATATCCCATGGCCATACCTAAAATAGTTTCTTTCGAATTCCCTAAACGTTTTAATTGATCTTGATCTTGGGTTAACGACTCTTTTGCCATTAAACCTTCATCATATAACTGGTGTATATATTTTAGTCCTTCTTTCCACTCAGGCTTTGTATAAGGCACTTGAATTTTTCCATTTTCTACATACATTACATTATAAATAAATGGATCCATTAAATAACTTGGAAAAGGCCAGAGATCTTTATTTCCAGCAATGGGTATTTCATCTTGTTTGCCATTTCCATTTGGATCTTGTTCTTTGAAAGCTTTGAGAACTTGATAGAATTCTTCTGTTGTTTCTGGCATCTCTAGTCCAAGCTCATCTAACCATGGTTGATAGATCCATAGTTTTTGTGCCAATGTACAGTGGTAACATTCATTAATATAAGGCATTGAATAGATATTCCCATCAGGTGCCGTAATCGACTCTAAAATATCTGGTCTTCCATCTAAGAAACTTTTCACATCTGTTCCATAATCCTGAATCAAGTCATTTAGCGGCAAAAACATTCCTTGACTTCCATAAATCATTAATTGTGAAAGGGTAACTGGACTGTTCATAATGACATCTGGCAAGTCACCACTGGATAAGACTAAATTTAGTTTTTCTTCTGCATTTTGACTGGGAATTACTTCCCATTCGATGTGAACATTAGTTTTTTCTTCATACCATTTTGTAAATTTGTTTGTTTTATAATCTTCTACCAGAGCATGAGAAGGTACTAATACCCTCATTGTTACTTTTTCTTTCGTGATAGGGAATGTCCCAGGCTCCGTTAGTTCAATGTCTTTTGCATCATTGGCTTTACCACCTGTTTTCTCCTCATTATTGCAAGCCGCTAAAAGTACAAGAAAAATCAATACAACAAAGAATAAACAAGATAATTTTGCCTTTTCCAATAAAATCCCCCCTTAATATCACTTAAATGATCGATCAGAACTTATAAACAGCGTCCTCCCCCTTTCAAAACCTGCAAAGGTGCCAATCAAGGAAGGCTATTCCTTTAATGAGCCAATCATCACACCTTTAACAAAATGTTTTTGAACAAACGGATAAATGACAAGGACTGGAATAGAGGCCACAACGATTAGTGAGTATTTTAAAAGTTCCCGCAAACCCGAAATCGCAGCCTGTGATTCTACATCTGTAAACATTTCAGGATCCACTTCATTTTGCACGAGAATATTGTTTAAAACTAATTGCAAAGGAAAATAATCTTGATCTCGCAAATAAATTAATGCGTTGAAAAAGGCATTCCAGTGACCAACAGCATAAAACAATCCCATCACCGCAATAATTGGCCCTGATAATGGAAGCACAATTCTTGCTAAAAATCTAAAATCACTGCAACCATCCATTTTAGCTGCCTCATGGAGCTCATCTGGGATCGTCATTTTAAAGTATGTTCTCGTTATAATCACATTAAATACAGACATTGCATTTGGAATGATCATTGCCCACCGGGTATTCAGCATTCCTAATTCTTTAACAAGCAAATAATTGGGAATTAATCCCCCACTGAAAAGCATGGTGAATAAAAATAAAAGCATAAAGAAATTACGACCATAAAAATCCTTTCTTGATAAAGGATAAGCTGCCAATATGGTTAAGGAAATATTAATAAGTGTACCGACAATCATATAAAATAAAGAGTTTCCATATCCCGTCCAAATTTGTTTATAAGCAAAAACAGCTTTATAGCCTTCGAGACTAAAATCAACCGGCCATAGCCATACCTCACCCGCTGTTACTGCATCTGAAGAACTAAAGGATGAACTCACAATATAGATCAGTGGGTAAAGAAATACAATGAGAAGAATGCTTAAAATCACATGATTTATTATCGAGAAAATTTTATCAACCCTTGTATCATTGACCCCATTCACATTCACTATGATCACTTCTTTCCCTTTGATTCATCACCATAGACTTTCTTGTCCTATTTTTTTTGAAAATCTGTTGACAGAATAGATTAAAATAAGACCAATAATCGATTTAAATAATCCGATCGCAGCTGCGTAGGAATAATTGGGAACAGCCGAAACAAGTCCCACTTTATATACATACGTATCAATAATTTCAGAGCTTCTTAAATTCAGAGGGTTCTGCAATAATAATGCTTTTTCAAAGCCGATATTCAAGATATTTCCCATATCAAGGATCAGTAAAATAATTGTTATTGGTAATATACCGGGAATATCTATATGCCATATTCTTTGTAATTTCGAGGCTCCATCGATAATGGCTGCTTCATGGAGGGCTGGACTGACACTTGAGAGGGCAGCTAAATAGATAATGCAGCCAAAACCAACACTTTGCCATATCCCTGACCAAACATAGATTGATTTAAAATATCCTGCATTTCCCATAAAATGAATCGGTTCCATTCCCATTAAGGTAAGTAAACTATTAATCGGCCCTTGTGGTTCAAGGAAAACAAGGATAATTCCAACCATTACAACAACTGAAATGAAATGAGGGGCGTAAGAAATCATCTGCACGGTCTTTTTGAAGTGTTTTTTGTTCACATAATTTAAACTCAATGCAAGCAATATGGGAAAAGGAAAACCAGCGATTAATTGGTAAAAACTTAAAATAAGCGTATTTTTAATGACCCGCCAAAATTCATGAGATTTAAAAAAACGTTCAAAATGATCAAAACCAACCCAATTGCTTCCCAAAATGCCCTGAACAGGATTAAAATTTTTAAAAGCGATGGTCGCACCATACATGGGAATATAATGAAAGACAATAATATAGAGAAGTGGAAGAAAAAATAAAACATATAGTTGCCAGCTATTCTTCATTTTCTGTATGGGTGATGTCTTTTTCATTTTTTTTAGGGCAATACCGCCCCTTGATTTTTCCGCAAGTACCGTATTTCTCATGTAAACCCCTCCTTCAAAATAAAAATATAATCACATCTCGTCGAATAATAAGGAATATTACGTATATTGGTATCGTTTACATTATATTACAAAAGATAATCGGGTGATGGTTTATCATCCCGACAATCTTTTCAGCCAGTTTCATATTCTGTTCATTTTTTACTCTTTATAAAGTTAGTTACACTTAAAGAGAATTATTTTCTTGTACACCACTTTAATTAATATATACAATTACCTACATTCGAATGGGTTATGTTACCGGTAAATTTAATATAACACCGCAAAAAATAAAAGTCAATCGTTTTTTGAATTATCTAGATAATAAAAACCAACAACTACTAAGCAAATCTCTAGTAGTGGGACTATAAAAATAATACTTCTTTTGTCGCTATTGTAGCTTCTTTTTTACCTTTGGAAACAGCTAAAACAAGCCACACTTTCGCCGACTTGTTTTAACTGTAACTTTTATTATTAATTTCGATTCATCTCTTCTTCTACCTTCGTCTGATAAGTCTCTTCCATCCGCCTTAACACCGTCGCAGGATCCTCACCTGATTCGATAAATTCCACTGCGATATCACTGTAAAAGTCGTTCGGGTTAATTTGAATAAATGGTCCCCATTTTGAATAAACGGGTGGTTCTGCAGGTGGAACCGATAAAACCCCTTCGATATTAAAGTCGTTATCTGGAAACTGTTCACTTAAAAATTGACTCATGACAGATAAGTCTTTTAAAGGTGAAATTCTCCCTAAGCTCGCATTTTTCGTTTGCTTTTCCGCCGATGTTAAATATTCAATGACTTTAAAAGCTGCCAATTTATTTTCGCTATGCTTGCTAATTGCCAATGTCTGGCCAATAAATTTATACGGTGCGGCATTTGGCTTATCTTTCCAGACTGGGAAACTAACCATACCAAAATCAATCCCTGCTTCTACATAGCTTGATATATTTGTTAAATGATGTAATGTCATCGCTACGTCTTGATTCACGAAAGTAGACTCCATTTCCTGCTCGAAATTTCCAGGAATGGAAACAATTTGGTCAATTAAATCTAAGTATTTCGTAAATTCCTCTTTTTGCGTGAACAAAACTTCACCCGTTTCTGGATCTGTTCCATTAACAGATAATTGACTTAGTGGAAAGGAATAATACCATGATGAACCAAATGTTAGTCCCCGATAGGCTGTTCCTTCCTTTTCCCCAGTTACGTTTCTGGCAAGGTCAATGACCTCGTCCCATGTCATATTATCCACTGGGTAATCGACACCAAATTTATCAAAAATCGATTTGTTGTAATACAAAACAGGTACAAGATCTTCAAACGGAATGCCGTAAAGCTTATTTTCCCCATAAGGATCCCGGGCACGAGCAATATCAATAAGACCTTCTCTAAATCGGTCTAAATCATACTGATTCTGTTCAACAAGATCATCCAAAGGATAAGCGACATCAAATTCTTTCAAGACCTCATAGCCATTATGAGCCAACACAATATCCGGATTCATATTTTTCGAAAAAGCTTCCTCAAGCCCGGCAGCATCTACTGTTAGACCAACAAGCTCCAATGTAATATTCGGGAAATGTTTTTCCACATCATCCTTAATATAGTTTGCAAACATTTCGTCATCCCATGGAAGCATAAAAGATAACGTTATAGGCTCATCCGGCATTTCCGGAACTTCGGCTTGATCATTCTGTGTTTCATCCTCTTTTTGAGTCGTTTCTTTTATCTTGTTATTACAAGCAGACATCACGACCAATGAAATTAATAAAATAAAAAGCATGACAAACTTCTTCTGAACCATCATTGATACCCCCCATTTAAAGAATGTTTTAATCATTCCCTTTTCATATCAAGATGTTTTTCTAGAAGCCTATCGCTCTACGATTTGAAGCGGGAAGTCTTGAGCTTCCTTTACTTTTTATCCATTTATTTTTTGCCAACAGGCACTAGTTTGATAGATCGCAATTTGACTGCTTCTGCTTGCCAAATTTCTGTTCCAAATGACTTTTCTTGAATCTTGTTACAAGTCAACGTTAAAGAGTTATTTCCGCTATCGTAAAGATGAACACGGCCAAGAATAGAGTGAACTTCACTATAGGGATATTGACATGCTGGCGAATCTTTTATCAGCTGATCTTCTTGCGGAATTGTCTTAAGCTCCTGGCCAGCGATGTGTACCTTCACCTCCTCATGATAATGATCCTCCCAAACAGTATTTATTTTTTTGAAATTCACTAATACTACATCAAAAGCACCAGGTTGTGTGATTTTAAAATCCCATTTCGCCGTTTTCTCATTCTTTTCTACAGCGGTCTCTGCATGTACTAAATCCAGATTGACGGAACCAGACACTTGTTGCATAAATTGGTCATCTACTTGGGCATTTCCCTCTAATTCAAGTACAATAATAGAAATATATTGGTCTGGGGCATCCTTTGGCAAATCAATCCCAAGAACATGATGGTCAATCGATTCTGTATAGGATTGCGTGATCGGTAAGTTTCTTCTTTCTGAATCCGCTAATAAATAGGCTTTGACTACTTTGTTTTTTAAGCCAAACAACTTGAGCTGATCTGACCATTTTTCATTATTGACATGGAGATACATCCTACTTGGCTTGATTGTGACAGCTCCCCACTCCAATTCATATGGAAAAGGACTGGCATTTGTGCCATATATCGCTTCTCCATTTCGCTCGATCCATTCTCCAGCTTGTTCTAAAACTTCCACTGATTTTTCCGGAATAATCCCTTCAGCCGTTGGACCAACATTTAATAATAGATTCCCTCCTTTACTGACGATATTGACCATTTTGCGGATAATCGATTCAGGTGTTTTCCAAACTTGATCTCTATCACTATAGCCCCATGATTGATTTAAAGTCATGGGTGTTTCCCATGGACCAGAATCTTCCCCGTACATCGGAATTTCATTATCGCCCTTCGATTGATAGTCACCTATATTAGGCCAATGACTGACTCTACTATTGATTAAACAATTAGGCTGAAAGCTTCGGACAAATTCCACTAATTCTTTGCTATCTTTTTTGGATAAACCACCCGCCGTATCAAACCATAGTAAGCCAATATCTCCATACTGGGTTAATAATTCTTGAATTTGCGGCTTAGCAAGATTGTGCCAATAATTGTAAAATGCTTTTTCCTCAAGATTATAATCCCATGTGTTGTTATAATATTCGTGCACAGAATGAGGATGATGCCAGTCAATTACATGAGAATAATAGAAACATAGTTTAATCCCTTGCTTTTGACATTCCTCGGCCAACTCCTTCATTGGGTCACGTCCAAATGGGGTAGCATCCACAATATTGAATTTCTCTACTTTTGAATGATACATCGCAAAACCATCATGGTGTTTTGCTGTGATGACGATATATTTCATCCCGGCCCTTTTCGCCACACCAACCCATTCCTTTGCATTGAATTCCTTTGGATTAAACTGTGTAGCGAACTGTTCATATTCTTTCACTGGGATTTTCGAGGCAGCCATCACCCATTCGCCTTTTGCTAATGTCGCATATAGCCCCCAATGAATGAACATTCCAAATTTTGCTTCTTGCCACCATTTTATCCGTTCTGTTGCTTTGGTTTGCTCTTCTACTAACATTCTCAATCCTCCAATTCTATTTATTCATCGCCTCTTTAATCGTAATTTCTGATTCTTCCTTCAGTATCCGTAGAAATTCGTTTGTGTCCATATTTCCTTCTGCTAATTTTTCTAAGCTTCCGGCAAGATCCACATAATCATCCCACTTGCTAATTTGTTCAGGTGGCATCGCTCCCTCGTAACTCCAGAAAGCTTTCATATTCTTTCCCTCATAGATCGGATAGTTTTCATGCTCTTCACTAAATTCACTATTCGGATTTTTTAATGGATCCAAACTATCTACTCTAGAAATAGCCCACATGACTTGGAAGCCGGCATCTTGATTCTCACTATATTTATTGAGTACATATGGATGCGCCCATTTACGAGGACCCACCCCTCCCTCTTCCCATACTGGAATTGGGGCGACATCGATCATTTTCGCTTCCTCCGGCTCCCCTCCTAATCCCCATCTAAAATATCCTGGCCACGAGATTGCCATTGCTGCAGTTTTTTCCCCGAATTTATCCGTTTCCCTTGCCTCTTTAGCAGGATCATACAGCCCTGGAATACTATAAATCTGCTTCATATAATCCAAATATTGTTTCGCTTCAGGAGATTCATCCAAGATCACTTCCCCCGTTTCCGGATCCGTCCAATTCATTTCGAATTCTTTTAACGGAACCGTCGCTTCAAATGATGTCAGACCTTCCCCCATTTCCAATCCGCGATACTGAACACCATTTCTTTCACCAGTCATTTTCGCAGCAAGGTCACGAACTTCTGCCCATGTCATTGGTTTCTCCGGATCTGGATAGGACACCCCGAATAAATCAAAGATATCCTTATTAAAAAATAAACCCAGCGTGTCCACAAATGTCGGCATACCGATTAAGCGACCTTCCCCATCTGGATCCATTGCACGGTATGAGGCAATCACACTTTGATCAAATGCCTCTAAATCGACATCATATTTTTGTACAAACTCATCAACTGGTTCCAGCATGTCCAACTCAACAAGCGGCTCAATCCCCCAATTGGCAAAAATAATATCCGGAACGATCCCCTTCGCATTCATTTCTTGAAGTGGCTCCAATTGGGCCTCCTCACATACACATTCCAGTGTAATGTTTTTCGGAATTTCATCTTTGTATGGTTTTACGATCTGTTCTTCAAATGCATCTTCCCTCCATGGGTACAATACTTTTACAGTGGTTGGCTCTCCCTCTTCATCCCAAACCTCTGTAATGATTTCTTCTTTTTCCTCCTTTTCTTTTTGTTGCTTTCCCGATTCGGTCGCACCACTGCAAGCAGAAAGTATCATACCTAGGCTAAAAATACACAATACAAAAAACTGTAATTTCTCTTCATCACTTGTCCCCCTTGATTTTTATGAAACACCTACAAGATTTTGACGAATGAAATCTCATAGACTAAGGTGAATCAGGTTTGAATTGATGTGGAAAAGAGGGATTTACCCTCTTTTCTTTAGTTCTCTTCCTTCAAAAATATCTCAACAACTGGAATCACGCTTTCAGGTTTTTGAATAGGTAAATCCAACGTTACGGACCCAGGCGTAATTCTCGTTGTCATATGCGTCACTTCTTCATTTGGATCATGTTCTTTATATTGAACCTCTGAGGCATCATGCAACAATTGCGCATATTCAATTTTTCCAGCTAGGCCCTCTAAATGGATATGTCTAAATGGCCAGGAAAAAATATGCAGATATAAACGGTTGCCTTTTTGCGTATAACGACAATCAACAGGAGCGGTGAATTCACTCGCATTTGCCCCATAGATGGAGCGCGAATTCACTCGCATCCACTCCCCTATTTCATTCAAAGTGTCAATGGATCTCTGTTCAAATTCTCCACGCCCATTGGGGCCTACATTCAGTAAAAGGTTTCCGCCTTTTGAAACACTATCAATCAGCATTTTTATCAGCATTTCTGGTGACTTCCAATCCAAATTATCGCGATCATATCCCCAGCTACCATTAAGTGTTTGGCAAGCTTCCCATATGATCGGCTCCCCATCCTCTACTAGTGCCTCGTTTGGTTGATATTGTTCCGGTGTTTTCACCCCACGTCCTAAATCAAGTCGATCATTAAGGATAATATCCGGCTGTAACTCGAAAATCATTTTTTCTAATTCCTCCGATTTCCAATCATCCGCTCCTTTCCCCTTAGACCAGCCCCAATCGGCATTCGGATAAGAAAAATCAAACCAAAGATAATCAATTTTTCCATAATTGGTTAATAATTCTCGTACTTGGCCATGTAAAAATTCAACGTAATTTTCCATTTTACGATTAGAAGCTTCTTGTTTAAAATCATCATCATCACGCTGTGGATGCAATCCATCAATTGGAAACTCCGGATGATGCCAATCAATGAGAGAATGATAGAAACCTACTTTTAATCCCTCTTCCCTGAAAGCATTCACCATCTCTAATAATAAATCGCGCTTGGCTAGTGTATTTGTCACCTTATAGTTTGTTAGTTTAGAATCCCAAAGAGCAAACCCTTCGTGATGCTTCGTTGTAATCACAAAATATTTCATGCCAGCATTTTTAGCCACACGAGCCCATTTTTTCGGATCATATAAATCAGGGTCGAAAAATTTAAAATACTTATTATACGTATCTGGGTGAATTTTTTCTCGGTTCATGACCCATTCGTGACGGGCGGCATTAGAATATAATCCCCAGTGGATAAATAATCCAAAACGGTCATGGATGAACCATTCTGGGTTCCCGTAATGGGCTGGCCAATTCTTCTGATTAGAAGCAGAAATATTCCGTGTATTCATAATATGATCTCCCTCACATTCTTTTAATCTAATCTTACTATTTGTTCATAACGCTTTTTAAACGAACCATTGTTTTATACGTATAGTTTACTAAAGGCGATTCGTGTAGAGGAAAGGACAATCTTGAACGTTGTCCAATAACATCACGCCATCCCTTAGCCTTGATCTTACATTCTAGTCACCTCCCTCTATTAGTACCGCGTACATTTTAGAAAGGTACAATTCGAAATATATGATCGGTATTCCGATTGTACAACGATATTCATGTGCTGTTCATGTCATCATTACCAATTACATATTCATACGAATACCCAATCATCGACACAATGGTCCCATTGTGTAATTAAGTTAACTTAAATACATCAACAATAGGGGTTTCATCATCATTTTGCTTATTATAAGGTATTTCTACGGTTAATCCCTCATTTGACGCATCAAAAGAAATATTTTCTTCTCCGCCGACTATCTCAATTTTTTGAACTTTTTCTTTGAAAGGTATTATCATGTACTTTTCTCTTTGTTCATCTGCCTGATAAAGTCTAAAACAATAAACGGCTCCCTCCTTTTTCGTAAAAGCAAATTTTCCTGTGAAATAAGGTGCGCAAATTCTTGTTTTATAAATCGCCTCCCCATATCTATCTAGCCATTTACCTAACGCTTTCATTCGTTCAATGGCTTTTAATGGCAATCTTCCGTCTGGTTGGGGAGAAACATTAAGGGCTAAATTTCCACCTTTTGCCACGACCTCTATTAATATATGAATAATCTCCTGCAACGACTTATAGTGATCTTCATATCGATAACAAAATGATTTACCAATCGTGATACAGCTTTCCCAAGGTACATCTAGCGCGTGTTCTGGTATCGTTTGTTCTGGGGTTAGGTAATTTTCATATTCTCCCCCAATGGTTCGGTCCGCTACAATTAAACCAGGTTCTATTTCGCGTGCTTTCTTTACTACTTGATCTAACTTAATATTCTGTTTTCCCCCATTTACTTGTCCTCCATCCAACCATAGTATATCAATCGGTCCATAATTGGAGACTAAGTCCAGCATTTGTTCATGCGTGAACTCGGTAAACTTTTCCCATAACCACGGAAATTCGTCTGGATCATAGGAAGGGTTACGGTCAGTAAAGCTGCCTCTTTCCATGCCAGGAGCCCAGTAATAAGGTGAATGCCAATCTGGTTTTGAAAAATAGGCTGCAATGCCTAAACCTTTTTCACGAAAAGCATTGAAAACATTTTTCGTAATATCTGCATATTTATGGGTGTGAAACGGACAATCTTTTGCAGTAATACGATAATCCGTTGTTTTTGTATCCCATAGACAAAATCCATCATGATGTTTGGTTGTGAAAATCAAATATTTAAATCCGCCTTCCAAAGCTAAATCAGCCCATACATCCGGTTGAAAACGAATAGGATTGAAGGTTTTATTTAAATCAACATATTGTTGTTTAAACTCCTCATCGTTGTCCGTCCAATCGACCGCTTCTCGTGACCATTCTTTATCATCATCACTGAGGGGCCATGACATTCCTACTCCAAGTTGTGCATTCGGACCCCAATGAATCATGAGAGCTAATTTTTGGTCCATAAACCACTCTAATCTTTCTAATAATAAGGGGTCTTTTGGTTTTACCCAGTGTTTTGCTGTACTGTCTTTATGCACACCCTGTTCAATCATGTCCACCTCTTTATGAATGATTTTAACCATTTTTCACCTCTCCTGCCTTTGATTATTTCGTGACGGTGATCTTGGTTCAAAAAAAGCTTATGATATCGCTTACAAATATATTTTTAATAATATCGGATGACATACATCACCCGATATCCTCCTTAAACCTCTTCCCAAAAACGTCTTAAATTCTCCATCCCAATTTTGGAAGCCTCTCTACATTCTTCCATCCCTTCAAACTCGAGAGTGATATTGCCGTCATATCCGGAATCTTTGATGAGTTTGACAATTTGACGAATATTGACATCGCCTTGCCCGACAATCGAACCTCTTAAATAATTGCCATTCGCTGATGTAAACCATTTACCACCACCTGGATGCTCATAGTACGGGCGGATATAAAAATCTTTAAAATGGACGAGGGAAGCAAACGGTAAATTTTTCTTCACTCCGACAATCGGGTCTTCATCTACACAAAGAAAGTTTCCGACATCAAGAGTGGTTTTGAAATTCGGACGATTGACTTCCAATAGCACCCTTTGCACGCGGTCACTATGTTGTACACATTGTCCATGGTTCTCAATGGTTGTCGTAATCCCGTACTGTGCCGCATAATCCGCAATTTGTCGACTTCCTTCTACCATCAGATGCAAGTTTTTCTCAAACCATTCAATCGTAATTTTCTCTGGTGGTAGGGTAAACGCTGTTACATCGTGTCGCATATGTTTGATGCCCATTCGATGCAGCAGATCAACATGTTCCTTAATTCTAGCTACCTCTTGTTCAAATTCCTCTTCTGTTTCTTGCACAAAATTGGCTGGCATCGAATAGTTGGATAATTCAATGCCCACTTCTTTTGCTTTATCACGCACTGCATCTGCGAGTTCAAGATTATCCACTAATGTAAAACCATATGGAACGATCTCCATATGCTCGCCACCATTATCTGCAATCCATTGGACGACATCTAATACAGTCATTTCTCCTTTATTAATCGCGCCCAACAAACTATATGTACTTAAACCTATCTTCATATTGAACAATCCTTTCAATTCCTTTTATTCGTATAATTCCAGCTCAATCACGGTATCATTGTCATCTGGCAAACGTGCGCCCGACAAAGTAATAAAAGCCCCGGATTCATCGGAATAGCGCTCCGCCATCCATGGTGTGCTGACATGTAACTCTGATCCATCCGCTAGCAATCTCGCTTTTTTTATTCTATCTTTTAGACCTGCGAAGTAAATCGGACCAATCCCTCGATCATAAACGTGGGCATATAATGTATTGCCTTTTTGCGTATAGCGCCCCCATTCTGGCTTTGGCAAATCAGCTGCTTTACATCCATAGATGCTTGCACCGTTTCGATCCATCCACTGCCCAACTTCTGCTAAAATATCAATGGACTCTGTTGGAATGATCCCTTTCGCATCTGGACCAACATTTAAAAGTAAATTCCCATTTTTACTGACACATTCCACAAGTGTGCGAATCACTTGTTTCGCTGATTTATAGTTTTTATCTTTTGCATGATAGCCCCAATGATCATTTAACGTAATGCAAGCTTCCCAAGGAACCTGCTCACCTGCTTCATTTAATATGCCTTGAGGAGGAATGATTTGTTCTGGTGAGTAGAAATCACCAGCGTACACCTCCGGATTAGCTGACATAATGTTGCCACCAAGTCTGTTATCAATGATAATTTCAGGTTGCAATCCCCTAATCATGTTGATTAATTTTGTTGCCTTCCATTTTTCTCCTGTCATATCATCATATGAAAAGTCAAACCACATCACATCGATTTTCCCGTAGTTGGTAAGCAATTCTTTTACTTGCCCATGCATATACTCAAGATAGCGATCAAAATCAACGGTTTTATTTTTAAAATCCTCATGATCTCTCATTGGATGCTGGCGATCACCGTAGGCTGGATAGTCCTCATGGTACCAATCAATGATAGAGTAATAAAATCCTATTTTTAAACCTTCTTCTCGAAAAGCCTCTACATATTCTCGCACTAAATCCCTTTTGGCCGGCGTGTTAGTGGATTTATAATCGGTCAATTGACTATCAAACAAGCAAAATCCATCATGATGCTTCGTTGTTAAAACAGCATATTTCTGCCCTGCTGCCTTTGCCAATTTTGCCCATTCCTTTGGGTTGTAATGCGTAGGATTGAATTCTTCAAAATACGGTTGATATTCTTGGTTACTTATTTTTTCAAAACTGCGCACCCATTCACCTCTAGCTGGAATCGTATACAATCCCCAATGGATAAATAGGCCAAAACGGTCTTCTAAAAACCACTCAGTTCTTTTAGCGCGATCATTCAATTCAGACACCCCATCCCGAAACATTTGATTGTTAGAAAGTGTTTTCAATTGGACTGCAACGTATTTGTTACCGGTAATATTAAGGTAACATCAAGACACATCCCTGTCAATTCGTTTATGGAAAGTTCATTTGATTTATTCGTTTCTTTTTTGCCATAAAACGGATCACCCTACTCCCAACTTTTGCAATAACTATGAAATTACGGCCATCAACTATTTTTTGTCATATGGAGTAAAAAACACTGTTTATGGTGTGAATGCTGTACAGGGCCACTTTGATGTTCACGTCGATCTCTACTCCTACTAAAACTAACCTTTAAGTGACCCGGCAGACATTTGCATGAATGATTTATTGGCGAATACATAAACTATAAGAATAGGCAAAATGGAAATGCACGACCCGGCTAACATTAAATGCATCTGTGCTGCATCTCCGGAAGATCCGTATCTGAGATTAGCGAGGCCAACCGTAAGGGGTTGCAATTCCGGTGTCGTCATCGTAAAAACGAGCGGTAAAATGTATTCATTCCAAGCTTGGCGGAACATAAATAGCCCCGCAACCCCTAATCCCGGTGTAATCAATGGTAGGATAATCCTCCAATAAATCTTAAAATAACCACAACCGTCAATCATGGCGGCTTCATCCAATTCTTTTGGCACTCCCCGGAAAAAACCGAGTAAAAGAAAAAATGTAGTAGCATGTCCGGCAATCAGAATAATAATCACTCCCCAAAGGGACTTGTTAAGACCAAGACTTACCATAATGTCGTACTGCGGTCGTAATACAACTGCACCAATTGAAATAAACATCGTTGCCGCCTGTATAAAGACGAACCATTTTTTTCCCGGGAAAGCTATTCGATCCACTGCGTAAGCAGCTAGTGATGCCACAATTAATGTCCCAATAGTAGACGCGATGCTGATATACACGCTGTTCCAAGTAAAGATCGAAAAATTAGCCTGCTGCCACGCTTCAATATAATTACTTAAATGCCATACTTTAGGGAGCAATGTTTCACCAAGGTTAATTTCCTTGTTAGTTTTGAATGAATTAAGAAAGGCTAATACAATTGGAAAGATAGTGAATATTACCACCGATAACAAAAAACCCCAAAGTACGATAAATCCTATAATTCGGTGAGGGGAAAATGAATATTTAGCTGTAAAAGCATTGGTTTTCTCGGTAGGCGCAATATTTTTTACACGCATCAAGCTACCCCTTTCGCTTTAATAAAGTTTATTCAATCGTTTGGAGACATAAAAATACAATGCTGTTATGATCCCTACAATCACAGCTGTCATAAATCCGACGGCACTACCATATCCAAACTGCTGCTCTACGCCGGAACCGGTAGAAACAGGAAAAAACAGTTTATATACATACAAGAACATGACTTCTGTTTTTCCTATAGGACCGCCTTCAGTCAATACCATGATGCTTTCATAACCTTTCAAGGAAATAATGATTGCATACATAATGACAATTTGAAGAACAGGACCTAACATCGGAATCGTGATGTACCAAAATTTTTGCAACTCATTTGCCCCGTCTAGCGCCGCGCTCTCATACACGTCATTCGGAATATTTTGTAATCCAGCCAGAAATAATAACATATAATTTCCTAATCCACCCCAAACCGCAATTAAAATAACGGTTAACATAGCAAATTTAGGACCTAGCCAGTCTATCGGTTCGGAAATGATGTGAAAATTTGTCAACAACTTATTCAACAACCCATTATAAGAATTAAAAATGATGAAGAAAATCACGGCCATTACGGCTGCACTAATAACGGTAGGCATAAAATAGATAGCTCGAAGCACTTGTCGGCCGCGTATGGCACGGTTTAAAATAACAGCAAGAATAAGTGCCAGTGGTAAGGTAAGGATAAGTTTTCCACCAGCATAAACAAACGTGTTCACAACAGAATCCCAGAAAAGCTTGTCATGGAATAATCGGGTAAAATTTTCGATGCCAATAAATATGGCTTCACCATACCCTTGATAATCGTAAAACATATACCGGATGGCCCAGACAATGGGGTATACAGCGAACACTAGTGTTAGAAACAGACTAGGAAAAATAAACAGATAACCAGTACTATAAAGCTTAAGTTTTTTCATTTAGTTTCCCCCATTGCTCAAAATTGGATAATCTGGTAGGGCTTGAATGCCACCCTACCAATTATTTCTGTTATTAATTATTTTATATTTAAAGGATCAAAATTTGGATCAGGTGAGACGTTAATATTGCCTTTTTCAATTTCCTTCTTCAAGGCATCATTATAGCTTTTTGACAAATCATGGATGATGTCATCTAAATTTCCGCCTTCTAAGATATATTCCCAAAAGGCATCCGCATACTTCCTACCTTCAAGCGATCCATCGACGTTCGGTTTTATTGGCCAAATTGCATCATCTGTTGTCGGTACGAAGCTCTCATAATTATAGACATCCGGTTCCTCCATTTTATCCACAACTGCTTGCAATACTGGCAAGCCAAGACCTGTTTCTGCATATTTAATTAGATTTTCCTCGCTATACATATAGTTAAGAAACTTCCAAGCTGCGTCTTTCTTCTCTTGATCCGATTGACTACTAATAGCTAACCATTGACCACCGTTCATGCCATTTTTCCCTTTGACTTCACCATTAATTGTTGGGACTGGAGCTGCTTTCCAATCGATATCGGTCGGAAACTGATTTTCATAAACACCCATTTCTGCAGAATACGATAGATACATACCAATTTTACCTTCTGCGAACTGGGCGCGTAACGGATCGATATCTAATGATTCGACTCCAGGTAGCATACTTCCGTCATCGTACATTTGTTTAAACGCAGTGATGACTTCTTTATAACCAGCAAAATCATATTCTCCTGTTTTAAAATTAAATCCATCGACTCCATAGCCGCTCCGTTGTAAAATATTACGAACCGAACGTTCCATGGCACTGATAGGATTTTTGAAATTTAGTGCAAAACCATAAATTCCATCCTTCTTGCCAACCTCTGTAATCTTTTTGGCTGCTTCTGCCATTTCCGAAAGCGTTTCAGGAGGATTGTCAATGCCGGCCTGATCAAATAATTCTTGGTTGTACACAAGCCGTATAGTTGTACCATAATTTGGGAGGGTCACGATATTACCATTGTATACGTTTGCATTTTCTCTTAAAGTATCTTTGAAACGCTCTTTCATTTCATCAGACATATAATCATCCAACGGCTCGAAATACCCCTTTTTTGCCATATTAATGAAATCAAACTTTGGATTTAATATATCTGGCGCTTGATTACTACTAAAGGCAAGATCAATGGATTGGACATAGTCTTCGGACATGATTTTCTGTGTAACCTCAATATTGTCTTCATTCGTTTGATTGAATTGCTCAATGAGGCCTTTAATATAATCTGCATCATGACGATCGCCAGACCAATAAGTGATTTCTAACTTCTGCTCATTCGTACCTTCTTCATCTGACTTTTCATCTTTACTATTTCCATTGACATCGTTTCCACATGCTGCAATGGGAATGACAAGCAATAGACTCAGAAGAAAAGCAATTGTTCTTTTCATCATCTTACGATACCCCCAATGATTTATTTCTAGTCACCTTTAGATTAAACGTTTCTTTTCTAATAGGAAATGTTGTAAAACAACGGTCGAGGGATAATATTCAATGATGTTCGTTATTTTCATTCACTATTGGTATGGTTTTTTCCATCTTTTGACGAAATTCAGAAGGTGTCAAACCAGTTGTTTTCTTAAAAACATCGCTAAAATACCTTCTCTCTTTATAACCAACGGCAGATGCAATTTCCTGAACCTGCTTGTTCTGTATGAGCATTTCTTTTGCTTTTTCAATCCGTTCTCTCGTTACATATTTATTAAAACTTACACCTGTCACCTTTTTGAATAGATAAGCAAAATAACTTTCACTTAGGTAAATCATCTTCGCGCAGTGATTGACCGTTAAATCAGCAGACAAATTCTGCTGAATATAGGCAGTGACCCTTTCAATTACCATATATGTGTGTGATTTACTATGCTCTTGCACAAGTGCACAGCTTGTGCTACCTATCTTTTTAAGTAGCGTATATACATTTTGAAGTGACAGGTTTGTTTCGTTTTGTAATTCTTTGAGCATCTCCTCAAGCGGTTTGACTTGTTCGTAAGCTAGTTTTTCGGCTACACTACGAACCATCATGTTGGCAAGACCATATAAAAGAGGAACCAAGTACCTTGGATTTGGTAAAGAATCGGAGTGAGCTAATTCGTCCTGAATCTGCTCTAAGGTTTCTATCATTTTCGCCTTATCTCCTGTTTGCAATGCATATGCCAATTCCTTCGCTCGTTCAGATGGATATCTTGGCATGTGATGTTCAGCAAGTGAGATATCTTCATAACTTATAACAGAATTTCCACCTGTGTAAAAACGGTATTTTAGAGCGGTATATGCCTGTTGGTATGATAATGACAGTTCTACAATTTGCTTCACCGGACAACCAATTCCGAAGGAGGGAGTAAACTTTGTAAAATTCGTTATATTTTTGCGACATTTATCCGCAAGTTCAGAGGACAAATTAGTCGAAAAGACATTGTAAATAATCACATAACGATCCAATGTTTCACGAAAAACTACAAATTTTGTATAATTTGCAATCGTTTCTTCCAAAACATTTTGAATAGCAAAGCGAGCCAGCTCAATTTCACCTACAGGCGAATCTATTTTGTGTTCTGTAAACTCTTCAATCGTAACCAACATAACAACAAAATCCTGTGGTTTTAGCTCTATACCAAAAAAATCCCATCTATTAGAAATGTTAACGTCTTCGTTACCACCACTTTGAACAAGAAGAGAAAGATATTCCTGACGAAGAAGGGGTATACTTTCTTTTTTCCTTTGCTCAAGCTTTTGTAGATGCATCAAATGACTCTTTTCATGTTCGACTGCGTTTTTCGCTTTCAGAACCACTTCCAGTATGTCTTCTAAAGAAAAAGGCTTTGTCACGAAATCGAAAGCCCCAAGACGAACGGCCCGCTGCGCGTACTCAAAGTCATCATAACCACTCATTAAGACAACTTTACATCTTGGCATTAATTTCCTCGTCTCCTCAGCAAGAGATAGTCCATCTAGTTTCGGCATGCGAATATCTGTTAAGATTATATCCGGAGAGAGACTTTTCACTATGCTTAGTCCCTCTTCACCGTTCAGGCACTTGCCAATTACTCGGATCCCATACCGCTCCCACGGAACTTGACTGGCAATTCCATCCACTACACTTTTAATATCATCTATAACCAATAAACGAATCATTTCACCCTTCATCTTTTTTGGCCTCCATCCATGGAATCGATAATTTCACGGTTGTTCCCACCCCTGGAGTACTTTCCAGTTTCATCTCCGCTTTATTCTCGTAATATAACTGAATCCTCTGAAATATGTTGTACAAAGCAAAGCCTTTATAAGCGTCGTTTTCTTGTTCTATATTCCGTTGAACCATTTCTGTATCCATTCCCACCCCATTGTCAGATACAGTAATGCACATCCAATCATTTTTCCTACTAAGACGGATCTCGATAAAACCACCTTCACGTTTGTCCTTAAAACCGTGATTAATTGAATTTTCCACTAGCGGCTGTAGTATCAATTTTAATATTGGTTGGTCTCGAATCGCCGATTCCTCATCAACATCTATCCGATATGTAAATAAGTTTTCGTAACATTTCTGCTGAATGTTTAAATACTGCGTGACATGCGCTATTTCTTTTTCCACAGTAGTAATTTCTTTTCCGCTATTTAATCCCAACCTAAACATACGTGACAGAGCCATTACCATCTCCTGTACGTCTTTTTCTTTATGAAGCGTTGACTTCCAATAGATCGTGTTCAACGTATTGTACAAAAAGTGGGGCACGATTTGGACCTGTAACGCCTTGATTTCTGCCCTGTATTTTTCCTTTTCAGCATTTTTCACATGACGAATAAGCTGACGAATTTGTTCCATCATTTGATTGAATTGCAAGCCAACTTGTGTTACCTCATCATTGCTATCATTCGAGAAACGAACACTTAAATCATTTTGACCAGCACGCTTCATAAGGCTTTGTAGCTGGATAAGCGGCCTCATAAGAACTTTGATAAAGACATTGGAAATGATAATGGCAAGAATGATTGCCCCTAGAGTAACTGCCGTTGTCGTCCATTTAATGGTTCTAGCTTGTTCAAGCAATTTATGTTTTGGCTTCACACTAATGAGCGTCCATTTATGATTGACTTTCGATTTTGCAAAGTTTACCAAGTAATGTTTTCCCTTATGGTCATACTCAAAGGATCTTTCGTCTCCTGTTTTAATATGATCAATAAAGTCAGAGAGGTGGATAAGCTGATTATACTGAAAGGGACTATGTGGGAAAATAGGGTTCCCCTTCTCATTTACAACAGTGACACCGCCTTGTGATTCGTTAATATTGCTGATTACAAAACGATTAAGTTTGTCTGCCTTAATATTTAACACTATGTAGCAATCTTCTATATCTACCCGGTCCCCAATAGCAGGTAATACAAACGATACCACTGAATTCCCCCTGAAAAAAAAGGGATCTTTGTGCCCTTCTATCCAAATAGCATGTTTATTCTTTTGAAGCCGTTTATAGATATTTGTTTCTTTAAATTCTGTACCCGTCCGTGCATCATCAGCTAAATAAAAGTCCCCAATCGGGGTCACAAGCAGAATAGATTCTAATAATTCATCATTCAAAGTTAGCTGTGTGAATACTGTTTGTAATCCAGAGTAGTGAATAGAATAACGAGAATTATCTTTAATAGCCACATCTTTCATTAAATCTTTGTAAGAATCGCTAACAAAAAGTAGCATTAAAGATTTTGGAAATTGCTTCAATTTTTCATCCAAGGCTTGGGATGATTTATTAAGCATTTCTTGGTTCATTTTAAGAGCATTGTCTTGCAACAAATCAGCTGTTATATAGTATGTAATCCACCCCGTAAAAGAAACTGAAATTGTAACGAGAAAAATGAAGGCTAGACGAAGCTTACTTCTAAATGTCAGCTTTTTATAAAAACGATTCAATATCCTAACCTCCTTGACTTGGGGTGATCGTCCTAAAATTTTTCATAACTCTATACTGACACACGATCTAAACTGTTTTCTAAATCTAGCTATATTTACTTACCATTCTTTTAATCTCATAGAATCACTCTATCAAAAAAAGGGTGAAATAAATTTCACCCAGTAGGAAGGTTCCATTAGACAATGATTATGATTATATGCTGGTATTTTGAAAGGTTCTAGTACTTTTTAAGGTTCATTTACCCCAGTTAAAATGTTTGCCAATCACTCCTTAACATCATTCCTCCACCCTGAGTATGGCATCAATCGGTTAGTTTTCACCTCCCACTTTTCCAAATAAAATTCGGTAATCCCCTCTAATATTCTTTTTTTAAAAATTGTCGATTCAAATTAGTAACCATCCTTTTTAATACTTCTACATCGTCCATAAACTGCTCTACCTTATTTTCTCTGACAAACTCCATTAAAAGGTAGCGCTCCCCCTTCACCCGTTTTAAAGCATTTAAATACTGCTCCCACATGGTTACACCTGAAGAGAATGGTAGTCGGTTGGTATTTTCCCAATAGAAAACATGAACATGCGATAGCCAAGGGCTAACCCTTTCAATGCTATCTATCCTCTTCTGAACAGACTCATTGACGGCAGGTTGCCAGTATAAAAAGACGTTTGGGTGATTAATTTCTTCCATTAGCTGTGTAGCACTCTCAGCCGTATCAGTAAGCGTCCCTCGGTGGTATTCAAAATGGATGCTTATCATTTTATTTTTTGCTAACTCAGCGATTCTTTTGGCATCGTCCACTACCTTTTTTCTATCCTGTTCACTTGCTTCGCGCGATCCTACCCGGCCGGCCCATACTCGAATTGATGGAGCTGTTAATGCTATGGCTGTCTCTAATACTTTCGCAAAAGATTCTTGTCCGTCTTCCTCATAGCCCACCCGGTAATAAGATCCGTAAGACGAAACTTGTAGGTTAGCTTGTTTTGTTAAATAAGCGACTTGAGTGGCACCTTCCACATTTCCCGGTGGTACATGTATATCTCCTCCCCATTCAATACCACTGATGCCTGCCTTTTTTGATATATCAATCACTTCAGCAACTGACAATTGTCTGAAGGTTATCGAACATAAACCTACCTTAAACATCGCTTCCCTCCATTCTAAGAACGGTGTCATATCCTTATTAACCTTCTCTTTTTATATAAATCTATTACTATTATAAGTTTTTAAAAATTATAACACCGCTTACATAGGCGGTCAATCGCTACTCATTGAACCTGTGGGAAACACTCCCCCCCAGATATTTTTCATAATAATAACCCTCTCTTTTCCCATTTTATACTAAACCAATTGAATAAATCTATTTTTGATGTTCTTCTTTGATCCACCTCTTTTTTAAATCCCAATTCTTTGTCTTTCAAATCCCCCCTTTGAAAGGTATCACTTGAATGAAAATCCCCTGTAACACAATTCATTGCCACAGGAGATCTCTTGAAATTTCAAAATCTATTGCCATTTCTTAAGTAAAGAATTAGCACCGTCCTGAAGCATGTTGTATGCTTGTTCAGATATCCCCCCATCTTTCTGCTGATGATCAAGCAACTGTTTCAATCCCTTCACGTGCTTGATGACTTTTTCCGATTCCCCTTGATTTTCAAAATGTTCTAATGCTGTTAAGTGGGTCTCCAAAGTTCGCGCAACGTTTTTATCTTCGATATCACCCCACGAATGGACAAGCTCAACAAGTTTCAGTATTGTATTGGCACTCTCGCCTTCCTCCTGTATCAATCGTTCCATCAGCTGCTGTTTGTAAAGACTTGCCAAAGTAACGTGTTTTCCCGTCGACTCCCAATAACCCTCGCTCCGTGGTCTTGAGTCGTAGTTGTTCGGTACAAGTCCAGCGACAACCGGACCAACATGACCGATGGCGTAGTTTTGTGCGGTTGGCGGCTGTTGACTGGTCAAATCCCCTTCCGTATTCCATGTCACGTAATTGGCCCCCGCCCATCCGTGACCGCTACCAAGCCACGCCCGGTCTCGAATCGAAATCTTCGCTTTTACGTTATCAAACAACCCACCGACTGACCACCTATGATGCGGTTCGCTCGTATTGTAGTCCCTTGCGCTACTGCTATCTAAGACAACATTCGGCCCTTGTACTCGGCTATCAACAACAAACGCATGACGCGCCGTTTCCACGTGTACACGTTGTACTAGGCTCAACTGCCCCATTAAATGGTTGGCATACCTACGTCCACCAGTGATGATGCTGATAAAGTCAGTGGCTGTGCTGTCCTCAACCGTTATCCACTTGGCATTACGGCTCATTTGTACCAGCGAATAAGACATGTGGGTAGCTGAAAGATGACGAGCCCAGCCATTTTTAACACTGTTAAATACGACAAAGCGCTCGGCATGGTCTTCATCCGCATAATAAGGATCGGTTTTTCCGTTATCCATGACCGTGTCGGTAATGCTCGGGTCGAAATCACTATCGGCACGCATATTTTCTACTCCGACTTGTTCGATCCTGGAGACATCTGAATATTTCATGAGCTGACCACCGCCCCATTTGTGATCAATTGCGTTCGCAATAGGGGCATCAATGGTGATCTCGTTACCGTCGATTGCAGTAATGACGCGGTCAAAGTCGAGATTGAAAGGCGCCCACTGATTCGTCCCACTAGTGACGCCGGGTCGCATGAAGATGCGGTCCATCCCGATCTCACTGATCCAACGCGCATTTCCAACTCTGCGTACCATAACGCTATCACCGACATTAAATGCAGAGGCATCACCCACATGGAAGGTACGATTGCCAGATGGAACATACAAATCTGTAATCGTTTCCGCCGATGCAGAGTCTATAGAAGGACCGGATCCAGAACCAATCTCGATTAAATTTCTCCGCTCGCTTCCAGTTCCATAAATGAGAGTACCATCTTCTCCCCCTCCTTCCCCGCGTAAAACAACACCGCTCTCATTAATATGCAATGTACCTCCAATATTATAGCGGCCTTTTTTCAATAGGACAGCCCCACGGAACCCGTCTTTATCAATTGGTAACTTCGCTACACGATCAATGGCCTCTTGGATTATCTGTGTGGCGTCTCCATCAACCGGCTCGACTGTTACGGCGACCTTTACATTGGGGATTGTTACACCGCCACCCATATAACCGCTATTAGAAAAATCTAAAACCCGGTTCCCTTTATAGTCTGGAACATATGTTAAACGATGGTCGTCATTCAAAAACACAATGCTACTTTGCCCTTCAGGAATATCCCCCTGTTGTAAAGCTGTAAAGTAAAATGTATCATAAACCGGATTTTTTCCCGCCTCCTGCAGGGTCAAACGAATCTCGTATTGACCATTTTCGGGAATTTTCCCCGCAATGACAATGTCCTTTTTCTCATCCTTGGCTAATGTATGCTGCGGGATTTGTGCGACCACATCTTCTCCGTCTTTCACCACTTCGCCTGACAATTCTATGGAAACGTTCGCTCGAACATTTAAGGTGGGGAAATCATCTTTAGGTTCAAGTACGGCCGGTTGACCGATTTCCATCTTCATATTAGGGTGTGAAATGTCTGTATGGGCAACATACGATTCATCAAAAAATTCCTCCGGATCATGAATATATAACCACATATAAGGAGTTGTTAAGGTTTTTCCGTCCGCCAATTCGACCTTTGCTGTCACCATACTTGCTCCTACTTCGATAGCAGTAACTTTTCCAGAAAGGTCGATGGTTACATTTGGGGTCGAGGAATGGTACTGTTTTTTCACTTCGGTTAGGTCTACCTCTTCCCCCGACTTCAATTTTCCTTTTAGTTGGAGTTGATTTGTCTCTCCCTTGTTCAGATCAATAAAGGCATTCTCCGAATAAGCCTTCCCGGAATCATCAACAAAATAAATATCTGTCAAATTTATTGGTTTGTCCTCCCCTTCTTCCAATTGATAGATTGCCAGTTCAAAAGTCTGCAAATTTAAATTACGGCTTAAGGTAATATCCAATTTCACATACCGTGCTGTGACAGTATCGAAACTCACTTGTTCATCCTTATTAAATCCAGATATTCCTTCGAACGCTTTTTTCCATGTTTCTCCATCGTCTGAATATAGGATCTCATATTTTCCGATATTGTCCGTCCGATTCCACATCGCATGTAACGTGTTAAATGATTGACGACTCTCTAAATCGACCGTAATCCATATGTTACCGTCCGCGCGATCGGCAGCTAACGGTTGCCAGTACGTTTTATAATCCCCATCAACAGCATTGCTCGCTTTTCCAACACTCGTGTCACTACTTACAGTAACCGGCTTATTAAGAGCTAAGTTCGAAGCCATCTCTTCCTTTGCTTGCAAAGAAGGCACATAGGAAAATAGCAACAACGCAACTATCGATAGGTTTACAAAAACAAACGTGAATAGGTTTCTTTTCATTGTCCGTCCTCCTCTAATTGTTTGCTAGAAACGGTTAATCATCCTTGAATAAGACCAGCTGGTCACCTGCTTTAGTTTCTAGTTCTATATACTCCCCAGGCACTTGAACCTCTTTGTAATGGTTACAATATACGACTACACGCTCTTCTGGCCATGGATTTTGAATTCGGCATGTACGGCCCTTCTCGCTTTCTACTAAAACATATTTCACACTACCTTCTGAATAGGCACTACTAACAAGAAAGGCCCCAACCGCCCTTAGTTTACGAAAACTTGCAGGCTGATCATCTGGCCAAACTGGAAACAGTCTAATGGTTTTTTGATGGCTTTGGAGAAGCATCTCCTGCAAACAAACTGGGACGGCACTTGCATCCTCAATTCCACCTCCCCCGTGATGAATCGACAAATTTTCCAACGACCTCTCTTTACATTCTGTTCGCAAACGATCCAAAATAACACGCGGATCATATCCCACTCTTGCGGCAGCAGCATAATAAGTCGGAAATGCGTTAAAATCGCTCCAACGCTGCATCTCATCTACTGTATCCCAAGCAATAGTAAGTAATTCCGAAGGGCTATCCAAGCCAATCACACCAGCGGGAAACACATGCTGCACAGCCAAAGAATTGCGATGATTCCAATCCATTCCTTCTTCTGTTAAGCGAAACACTGTTTTCCCATTGCGCTCCAAAATCGGATAAGGGCTAAGATGATCCAAAATGTGGCGCCATTTTTCTCGTCTCCTCTCATCACATTTAAGCTCAACGCTAAGGTCCAACAAAGCCATAAAAATCATACGGATAAAACCAAGCGATAAAATTGGATTTTTCTTGTCTTTCGAACGTTCGTGGATATCGTCATTGTAGATAACGTAGCAGTTATTCTCGAAAACAAGGTAATCCTCCCAAAAATTACCGACCTCCATTAAAAAGGGATAAACCTTCCTAGCATAATCCATATCATACGTATGATAGATGTGCATGAGCAGATTCACAGCTGCAAAAGCGGCATTCGACTTTTGTCCATGAAAAAACATCGAACAGACCATACCATCTGCTCCTAGCTCAACAGGCATATAGATACCGCGGCAGTTCAGCTTTTCCCTGGCGAACTTTTTGCCCAAGGGAAGGAATGCAAGAAGTGGCTCACAATACGATTCCGCAAGGTCAACACGATTACCTGCATATAGCCCCCAGAATGGTGCCTCATAGTTGTAATTCATCGTGTATGAACCTGTCCAGGCCGGTCGATCTGTCGTAATCCAATTGCCAAAGAGCCCTGGAGGTGTCTTACCGGCACGGATACAAGAGCCTATGATATAATAAGAGGCATAATAATATTTCTCTAGCACGGGATCACCGATCTCAATATGTGAGGCCGTCCAAAACCTTCGCCACCAGTTACGGTGGTCTCGCTTAAGTGTAACGATCCGGTCTTTCTGTCCGTATGTTTCAACGAGGTTTCGCGCAGCATTGAAATAAATCTTCTTGTCACGATTACTAACGATTGCCGTTAAAATGACAATACGGTCTCCGGATACCATGGAAATTTGAGCCTCGACATCATGGAAATTCCATTGATAGTTAGCTTTCCTTCCTAAGACACTGTTAACCACCGCTACCCGCCTCGTTTCGGGAACATTGGTTGAATTTGTGGCATATCTGAACCACATTGAATCATCATCTACCCCATTCTCATAGTTGAATACCTCATTAGTTGTTTTCTCACCTGCATGAAGTTTCATTAAGATGTCCAGTTTCCCTCTAACACACTCCAACTCATTGACAAGCATATTCGAATCGGCTGCAACCCAAGAACAAAGATTGACCTCCACCTGCTCGCCACGAAAAAAGCCTTTCACCTCGGCATTGAGAATATCCTGTTCTTGCCGATACTTTGCCTTGTTAAGATCGGGAATGGACAGCGAAAGTTGACCAACTGTTATCATTCGGGCCCCGGTTCTTCTCCCCTGGTCGTTAAGCAGTCGGTCGACCCGCTGTTCCGCTGTTTCCCCAAGATATGGTTGCACCCAGAAATCGCCTTTTCCAATATAAAATGTCTGCTCCTCGGGTCCTCCGCCAATGGCAATTCCGACATCTCCATTCCCTAGAAGCGGAGCATCCGTCCATGTCTCAGTCGGAATGCGCTCAGAAGGTTTGAGAAAAATTCCTTTCCGATCCTCCCACTGTTCTTCACAAAGGTGGATCTCCGCATCTCTCAAGATTCGTTCGATTTTTTCCATGTGTCTCCCTCCTGTGATTTCAATCGTCGGTCCGTTTATTTCTTAACCTCAAACATTAAAGCGCAAAGCAGTTGATCACCGTAGTTCTTAAGGTTTATTTAAGATTACATCCCCGACTCTTACTTGTTTCCTCTCTACTGACTTGGATTTTTATTATAGTGAAATAAAAATGTGCACCTTCATTCAGTTTAATTGTGTTCATTTCAAGAAAACTTGCAGATGCAATGGCTTCTCGCAAATTCTTACGGATTTTAATTTCTGTTGACTCTTCGGATATCCTTTGACTGACGTTACCGTTGGAGGTAGAAGAATGTCAATCTGTTTTTCCCTGTCAATTGAAACTATAGTAAGCCCCATCTCCCCCTTGTCCATATCCCATTCCATTAAACATTCCACTCCCCCCCTTGCCAACAATGGTCCCGCTTTCCCCCTCTTCCAGCGAGAAGGTAATGCGGGCATAATATGAAGTTCACCGGGGAGGGAAAAAAGCAACATTTCCTGAATCGCCGAGGTCCACCCCATATTGGCGTCAATTTGTACAGGAACCCTTTCCATATCAACACCGATACCCATACCCCGCCAATCATTATGCAGTGTCATGAGGTTGTTCATCAAAGAGAAGCGCGGCAAAGTCTCCAAACACTGAAGTGCCTGGTCACCTTTACCCACCCGGGCGTAACAGTTAGCCATATGGGTAATGGACCAACCGGTCTGTTCTTTCAATCCGGTGACGTGTCGATTCTCAACTGCCTTCACGAAAGCTCGAAATAAGCCAGGGTCGCTGAGACGAGTTACCTCCGTTCCTGGAAAAATAGGATACAAATGGGACTCGTGCCTATGGTGATCGTTGTCTTCAAAGAATGGATGCATCCATTCTTTGATCGCACCATCCTCATTAGTCTGGTAAGGCGGAATTCGATTTAACATCTCCTGCCACTTAGGAATGTCTTCTACATATTTGTCAGCTACCCGTGCTCCATCAATGAGATGAATCAACAATTCCTTAGCAATAGCAAAATCCATCGTTGCATTCATCGTTGTTTGTATCGATTTATGCGCATCCATCCTATAATTTCCCGGCGTATTCTCCGGTGAAATGGATGGTGCACTCACGTAATAACCGTCTTCGCCAACGGTAAGAAAGTCCTCATAAAATAGGGCAGTCTCCCGCATAAACGGCAACGCCCGCTTACGTAAAAATTCAATATCTCCTGTATACAAGTAGTAATCATAATAATGCTGGCTCATCCATCCTGCTCCGCCAGTCCAATGAACAATATGGGGGGATGTATGCTTAAGTAAGCCGGAATCGGGTGCAGTTGGAGCAGGGATAAAAATGCCTCGGCAACCATAAAGACGCGCAGCATTTAAGCGGAAATCATCCATCAACTTCTCCAGATAATTGAACATAGGTAGTGCAAGTTCTGGCATATTGCCAGAGAATGCCTGCCAGTAGATCATTTGCATGTTTTCATTCACCATATGGAAAGCCCAAACAGCATTGTAATCACCACACCATAAACCATATAAATGACAAGGCTGCCCCTCTTCATGTGAACTCGATATAAGTAAATATCTTCCATATGCCCACATTTTCTCTACTAAGACAGTTGGAGTTTCCCCATCATAAGCCTGCAGAAGTAGCTCTTCATTGGACAGTTCACATCCCGATGCAAATAGATCTAATTCCATAGCTCTAAACAGCCTACCATGTTCGGTAACATGTGAAGCCAACAACGATCCATAGCATGGTTTCAACGATGATATTTCCCGCTTTAGCCGCTTCCACTCCGTGTGCCTATTTCCTTGTACAAACAGCTTCACGATCACAACGACTGAGTCAGAGTCACGAACATGAAGTCCTTCCGCCCCGGCTTCCATTTGACCATTGCGGCTAACGACCCGGGCAACCGCACCGAAGTCAGTGCCGTCGTTGTTTTGTGCGGCATAATAAATATACTCTTCCTCGCATTTCGTTTCTTCCTGCTCAGGAAACACAATATCGGGTCGATGTTTATCATGCAATTGAAGAAGGAAGCTCGCCTCGACTTGTTTTGGTCCTTCTCTGCGAATTTCATAGACGACTGCTTGATCAGTTCTAGATACAAATAGCATCCGTTCATATTGCGTCTCACCGTCTGTCCAGCAAACAGACACTTCACCAGTTTCCATGTTAAGTTTTCGCCTGTAGTGCTGAAAGGCTTGACGAAGCGGCATATAGACTTTTAGATCTCCTAATGGGAGAGGAGAAGCGATCTTCGGCTTATAACCTTTTTTGCTTAACGCATCGGATAACACATGGTCCGCTTTAGAAACATCGCCTTTCAATAATAAATGGCGAACTTTAGTAAGGTGATCGCTTACATCAGGCAGTTCCGGTGTACGACCACTTCGCCATAGCCCTTCATGATTGAGTAATACCGTTTCTTCGTGGATTCCACCATATACGGATGCACCAATCCTTCCATTTCCAGAAGGTAACGCTTCTCTCCACATGGAGTGCCACCAAGAAGCCGGATAGCGCATACTAATATTGTTCTTCATCAGGTAGTGACCTCCTTCATACATAATCCTCTCAGTTACTCATTTCAATAACCCCGTTACCTTCCTTATACTTTTCATTCATTTCCTCTAAAATTTCATTTCCGCCTTTTTCCTCATATTCCTTAATCACTTTCGGCCAATCTGAAATCGATTCCTTGCCATAAATCATTTTGATCATATGGTCTATGATCAGTTTTGGACCAACGTCGTCTGCTTGTGGCGCCAAATCAGGATATTTTGAGAACGATTCAGGAGCAGGTACAAACCGGACTGTACCAAGCCCTTCATTAGAAACAATCGTATCTAAGTACCGCATCATGTCACGCCCGTCCTCAGTCAATTCTTCCCTCGCCTTGTTATAAATGTTGTCATGTACAAACCAGAACATGCCGCGGAATCCGTCTTCATCAATCGCCTTAGTTGTAGTAGGTGGTGTAAAATGAACTTTACCGTTTTCTACCGTGTAATCTTCACCTTCAATACCAAAGGAGAAAAAACTTTCAGCTTCCGATGTCGTCATCCACTCAAAAAACTTTATAATCTGGATAGCCTTCTCCTCAGGAACCTCACTATTAATGTAATAGGATGTAACTAGGCTGGAATACAGAAGGTGTCCGCCACGATTTTCAGGTCCATGTGGTGAGGGTATAATTTCAATTTTCGCTTCTGGTTCCGCTTCCTTAATTTTAGTGCGGAAATTGGATAAACCTTGTGCATTGGCTGACCACATACCAGCTTTGCCCGATTCAATGCTTTTGCTATAGTCGGTCATACTAAGCGTGGCAAAGTCTTTCGGAATCAAGCCTTCATCGTACATTGTCTTATAAGTTTCTAATGCCTTCGTCATATTCTCAATATCAAAGAATTTAGGGACGACATTGCCATTCTGAACTTCGAATTGTGAGGGGAGAACATCAAAGGCCCCAAGTATTGTATCTGCATATTTGAAGTTTTCACGCATTTGATAAGGATTTTCAACCCCAAGTTTTTTAAACGCTTTCATAACCTCCAAAAATTCCTCAACTGTCTTTGGTTGATCTAACCCCGTTTTCTCAAGTAAATCAGCGCGAACAAAAGTAGCTCGCCGAGAAGGGTTGGATAACCAAGAAGGGATGCCATAGATCTTTCCGTTATAACTTGTTTCTTGCCAAGCCGCCTTTGGCACCGCCTTCATAAGATTGGGGGCGTATTCATTCAAAAGGTCATCAAGTGGCATAAAAACTCCTGCCTCCACAGAACCAGACATTCCTGTTGTCGTGGCACCCCCCACATTTTGTACCACATCCGGTATATCGTTCGAAGTAAACATTAAGGACATTTTTTGATCAAAATCTTTTAATGGAAACATTCGTAAATCAATATTCGTATTTGTTAGTTCTTCCAGTTCCTTTACCCATTTTTCTTCATTAATATTTGGCGAGCTTTCAGCATATTTGTTTCCACTGGATGTCATTGACATAGAAAAAGTAAGTTTGCCATCTTCCTTATCATCTGCTTTTTGACCTGATGTAGCCCCGCTACATCCTGAAAATATCCCCATCACTAAGACACTAGTTAACAGAAAAACTACCATTTTCCTCACTTTCATTGCCCCTCTCCTTTAAACACTTAGCAAACCTGATTATGACTCAATCTTACATTTTTCCGCCATCGGACAGAATGTTATTTTTTATCATCTTATTGTGTTTTTTTATGGGCTATTGGTGGTGAATGAATGATCGGTATGCAATGGATCGGCGGGCATTAACATACAAACAATTGTCCCTCCTCCTTCTCGTTGATGAATTTGTAAACCATACTGTTCACCATACGCCATTCGGATACGCTTATGGACATTGGTTAGTCCAATGCTTCCTTTTGATGCTTGTGATTGTAAAGACTCTTCGTCCAATAGAGAACTCGTTTGCAATTTGCTCAATAACTTAATTAATTGTTCTCTTCTGATGCCGGCACCGTTATCCTCCACTATAACTAAAAATATACCACCTTCTACCGCGGTCTTAATACGTATAAAATGATCATCGTTTCTCCCATTGGGAAAGGCGTGATTGATCACATTTTCCACAAGAGGCTGCAAGGTAAGCCGAACCATCTTGTATAATAAATATTTCTCATCAACTGCCACCTCAATTTTAAAATCAGTCCCAAAACGATGTTTCAAAATAGCGGAATAATGAAGGACATGTTCTAACTCTTCCTCTACGGTTACTTCTTTTAAATTTGTCTGTACAGAATACCTTAGCATATAGGAAAGAGATTTGATGATTTCCTCAATTTCGGGTGAATCCTTAACAGCAGCATAACAAACAATTGTTTCCAATGTGTTATATAGAAAATGAGGATTTATTTGCATTTGCAACGCCTGAAATTCAGCTGTTTGGCGTGCAAGTAAAACTTTTTGATTATGCAACCTAGTCTCATACACGCGCTCAATTAATTCAGATAACTTGTACACCATTCGGTTATAGCTTTCTGTTAAGTCAGCAATTTCATCCTTTCGATGAGATGGTGGAATGATAGACCAGTTTCCACTTTCTGTCTGCTGCATACTTTTTCTTAGGGTTTGAATGGGTCTAGTGATTGATCGTCCAAAACGATGGGAAATCCACAACGCTAATACCAGGGTCATGAGTCCAACCGTAATGGTCGTCATGCGAATAACGGAAACAGGCGCCCGTAACATGTTGTATGAATTTGAAATAATAAGATGCCAACCAGAATAATCTGAACGGCGGGTCATATAGACCCTTTTAGGCCGGTGCTCCTTGTCTATAAAATATTCCTCAGGCGATCTCAACAGGCGATGTTTAAGATCCCCATCTAACTGAGTACCAATTTTATAACGTTCCGGGTGAAAAATGATACTTCCATTCTCATCAACGATGGAAAAATATCCTTCCTCCCCCAATTCAATTCCTTTCCATAAATTCGAAAGTTCTGCGGAATTCATTTCTACCGCCAATATGCCTTCAAATTGTGTTGAGGAAAGTCCACGTATTTTACGGGCCAAAGTAATGACGGGACCGGTACTATGATCTAAAAAGCTCTTTCCAAAGATACTAACCTTTCCATCGTTTTGTGTTTGGGCTTTTAAAACTTTCAATTGTTCGGCTACTTCTGCAGAGGTGAATGAGGATCCTTGCATATTGTTGTAATCATAAACAGCATTCCCGTTATAACTAATAATGTAAATAGAAATCACTTCCGGGTTATGGATAAAAATAGGTCGAAAGTGCTCCTTCATTAAGGAACGATAATAATAGCGATCATACCCTTCAAGGGGTGGCTGGTCGATAAACTGCTTGATGTCTTTATTCATTATTAAAGATACAATCGAACGTTCGTAAGATTTTAAGTAGGCGTCTGAATGATTAAGTGCATTGTTTATAATTTGTTCCATGTATTTGTAATTTTGTTCATCCAATTGTCTTGAGGATTGCTCGTAAGTAAACCAACCAACTGAAGTGAGGGAGAACACACAAATCACCAGAAAGTAAAAAAACAATTGACGAGCTAAACTATTTCTCATAATGGCCCCCTGACAACCTATCAACCTCTCAATTTTCCTTAATGGCCGCCACCCATAGGAGAAAGTCGGATATTTTTAGATTCATTAAAACTATACCCTTGATATCTTTCGGTTGGACCTTTTATTATTTAATCCCTAGCTTCTTACGATAGCCAGATGGCGTGTATCCAGTTACCGTTTTAAACACTTTCGAAAAATGCGGGTAATCTTCATAACCAACTTCTGCCGCTATATCAACAATTCGAATGTAGGGAACCGCCAATTGCCTTTTCGCTTTTTCAATTCGTTTCTTGGTACGATATTGAACAAAGGTTTCATTTGTCATGTTCTTGAAAAATGCGCTAAAATAAGAAGTACTCATACCGATTACTTCAGCAACACTTTCCAAGGTAAGTTCTTCTGATAAATGATGGTCGATATATGATTTGGCCGTTTCAAGTGGGTCTTTAATATTGCCATTTCGCCACTTAACCAGGTCATTACCAACTTGGCGTAATTGCGCTCTAAAATGGCTGAAGGGGCTTTTATAGGCACCATAAGACTTCATTTCCTCTATGGGACTTATAGGGGTAAATTGTCGTTCCCTTAACCGTCTGATTAACATTTTCATACAGTCATTCAAAAGATTCCTAATTTGAAATACATTCATTCGTGTCGATAAATCTTCTTCCCACTGTAAAATACATTTTTCAATTTCATCCCATTGTAACAACCATAAATGCTCTTCTATTCGTTTCACCCAATCCTCACACTCCAAGAGAAATACGGAAGGGTATGAATGCGCTGTCAAAATATCGTCCATCACTTTTTGCACATCTTTTGTCGTTATGGGCTTTAGTAAATAACGATTTACCCCATAAGACATGCATGTTTGGGCATATTCAAAATCGTCGTAACCGGAAATAACCACCATGATAATATTTCGGTATTGCTCATTAATACGTTTGCACAGCTCCATTCCATTCATTTTTGGCATATGGATATCAACAAATAAGATATCAGGTACGTATTCGTTAATGAGCTCAAGAGCATGCAAACCATCATAGGCTGTACGAATGGAAGAAAAAGAATGTTGATACTGTGACGCCATCTTAGCAATGCCATTTCGGATAACCCTTTCATCATCAGCTACTAATAGATGCATAACAGTCATCGTCCCCCTTTTAAATAAATCATTTTCTCCAATAGGCTCCATCATACTTTGTGGGTATTGGCCATAACGATCATCATACGTGTTCTATCCATTAGGCTGGACATATTAATTTGTCCATCTTGACTACAACCCTCACCTTAACGCATAGGTTTGTTCACTTGGAAAGCCCCCTTCTTCTTGGCATTTTTTGGGATTTTTTAAAGACAAAAAATTGCGACAACCTAATTTTATTAGATTAGTGAACAAATGAAAATGGAATATAATAATATCTTTTTGTCTTATAATAAGCCGAATGAAATGGCTACAAACTTCTTGCTAAAGTAAATGATTGGAAAACAATCATATTCATAACCTATCTCCATATCGTAAAAAAACACAACTTAATAAAAATTTACACATCGTTTATCACGGTTAAGACGTTGTAAAATAAAGTAAGGTTTACTGAATGACCAATTCGCTCTCGATATTTTCTAGTCAGTTTATCGAGAATACATTCTTTACATAGGCCGTGATCAAAGGAGAGAGTTCGATGGCAAGTAAAATAGAAACATCCGCTCGTCTGGTTTCCCGTCATCCGAATAAGGGGAGTACGTTTCGATTTATCTGGAAATATAAAGCACTTTATTTAATATCGTTACCAGGAATTGTTTATTTTTTGTTATTTAAATACGTTCCCATGCTCGGATCCGTTATTGCTTTTCAGGATTACAATATATTCAAAGGGATTACGGGCAGCCCTTGGGTCGGTTTGGATCACTTCCAGAGAATGCTGGAATATCCCGAGTTTTTGACCATACTGAAAAACACGTTACTGATTGGGCTCTACGATCTTATTTTTGCTTTCCCTATCCCGATCATTCTCGCTTTACTGCTAAATGAAATTCGAATCACTTTACACAAACGAATTTTGCAGACAGTCGTTTATATGCCGCATTTTCTATCTTGGGTAATTATTGGTGGGATTGCGGCCGGAATATTATCACCACGTACCGGTTTCATAAACTTGGTATTAGGATGGTTCGGGATTGACCCCATTTACTTCCTTGGTGAGAACGATTATATCCGAAGTATTTTGGTTGGTGCTGGCATTTGGAAGGACAGCGGCTGGGGCACAATTATTTATTTAGCCGCCCTTGCTGGCATTCATCCAAGCCTTTATGAAGCCGCTTCCATTGATGGAGCAAACCGTTGGAGGCAGACACTTTCCATTACACTCCCTGCAATACTTCCAACAATTGTTATGTTGTTTTTATTGCAATTTGGAAATTTCCTTGATTTTGGGTTTGAACGTGTCTATGTGTTCTTAAATTCCCTTAATACAGAAAATGGGGATATTCTTGACACATATATTTATAGGGTTGGATTGCTGAATAGACAGTATAGTTATACAACGGCTATTGGGTTATTTAAGTCTGTAGTCGGATTTCTCTTAATCATCATTGGTAATTCCCTAAGCAAAAAAGCGACAGGTGAGGGAATATATTAACATTTGGAGGTGGCAAATATGAAGATGGGCAAAGGAGAACGGGTATTTCAAATTTTCAATTACGGATTGCTTGTATTGATCAGCTTAATGATGGTGCTTCCTATTATTCATGTAATAGCACAGTCCTTTAGCAGTAACGTTGCCATCAATTCCGGGAAAATTACTTTTTTTCCCATAGAATTTGTCCTTTCTAATTACGAGGCAGTGATTGGTGATCACTCTGTTTGGAGAGCATTTCTCATTAGTGTCATCGTTACCGTTGGCGGAACTTTTATTAATCTCATGGCTACCTCATCATTAGCCTACCCATTATCACGATCGGAATATGTCGGTAGAAAGGTAGTCTTGATCATGGTACTTGTAACCTTGGTGTTTCAAGCACCTCTCATTCCAAATTATTTATTGATTAAGGAATTGCAAATGCTTGACACGTTATGGGCTTTGGTGATACCAGGTGCGATTAGTACATTTAATTTTTTTATCATGCGTTCTTTCTTTATGAACATTCCTAAGGAATTGATTGATTCAGCGCGTATAGACGGCAGTGGAGAAATACGTGTTTTATGGAACATCGTCTTACCGTTATCCAAACCCGTCATGGCAACGATGGGAATATTTTACGCAGTAACACACTGGAATGCCTATTCAAATGCACTTTATTTCATCAATGATCGGACGTTGTATCCTTTGCAGGTCCGCCTGCGGGAAATTGTTATGAGCGACTACTTCGGGCAGGCTAATTCGATGGTAGAGGAAATAGCAGGGACAATGTCACCAGAAGGGATTAAGATGGCGGTGATTGTCATCTCCACCCTACCAATTATGTTAGTGTATCCTTTTTTGCAAAAGCATTTTGTGAAAGGTGCAATGATTGGTTCTATTAAATCTTAATGTAAAGAGAACAGGTGAAAGGAGACTTTTTTATAAAAAAACTACTTGTAGTTGCTTTTATTTTTATTGTCTTTTCATTATAGGCTGTTCAAACAAAACGAATAAAGAAGGAGGAGAAGCACACGATTTTGGAAACCTAATAAGGAAGAGGAATGTAATGTAAAAACGAAATCTATCGGTTAGAGGGAGTGATGAACGGTCTAAAAATATCCGACGTTTCCTTTTGTCAGAAACAAAAACAAATTAAAAATGCGGAAGGATGTAAATGATGAATTTACTTAAAGGAAGTCGCGCGGTATGGGTAGTTTTTGTGTTTTCTGTACTATTGTTAGGGGCTTGTACAACGAAAGGAGCAAAAGGGCCAGCAGATGGTGATGTTAAAAATACAGCTACAGAATTGGAAAAAGATCGCGAACCAGTCACAATGAATTTGTTTTTACAATTCGACTGGGAATATATCAAAGAAGATATCGAGAACGAGTTTCCTTTCATTACGGTTGAACATATTCGTGCCGCACCGGATGAATGGGAGGATAAAATTGCTCAAGGGGTTTATCCTGATTTGATTTGGTACGAAGGACCAAGAAGATTCCTTGAGGCAAGTGAACTGGAATTGCCTATGGATCTGGATCCATTAATAGAAAAACACAATTATGATCTTAGTCGATTTCAACCGGAAATTATTGAAACATTACGTAGTTTTACGGACAATTCGGAGTTGTACGCTTTGCCCAAGCAGACATCACCTTACGCCTTGCATTATAACAAAACGATTTTTGACGAATTCGGCGTAGATTATCCGTCTGATGACATGACTTGGACGGAAGTGGCTGATCTAGCGCGTCAGGTGACGGGCGAGCGAAACGGTGTTCATTATTATGGATTGCTGCCAAGGGCACATGATCGAGCCTTAATCAATTATACTTTGTTAGATCCGGATACTGATGAGCCGATCATTGACAGTACCTCATTTATCAAAACATTTATGGAAACGTTTCAAAATATTTATGCTATTCCGGATAACTTACCTGAAAATGAGAAGGATCTTTTAGATCCCCGGAGTCTTTTCGGGAATGGCCAGCTGGCAATGATGCCGATCTGGTCTAGTATAACAGGAATGACAGAAAATCCGGGGAATGTCGATATTGCCACTTACCCAAGCTGGGACGAATTCCCAAATACCCAGCCCGAATCGCGTTCCCACAGTATCGGTATTGCCTCGACTGCTCAAGATCCTGATTTGGCTTTTGAGGTGCTGTCCTACCTAGTATCCGATGAGTATTTAATGAACAAAACGGACTTTGAAGCACCTGCCCGTTTACCATTTTCAGACCAATCCTTGATCAATGAATATGAAGTAGATCCAATATATCAGGATTTGCACTTGGAGGCCCTGTCCAAACATCCCTTTGCCAAAGGACCGGCGAAACGTTCCAAATACGAGTTGACCGTCATGAATGAATTAATCCCTGAAATGATCACTGAGATAGCTTACACTCAGAAAGACGTGAACACGGTCTTGCGGGAAACGCAGGAGAAGGCGGAAGCGCTAGTCAAGGATCTTAAAGCGAACCAATAAATAATCGAGTAAGCAAAATAATATAGAATGCCAATTATCCTGGGTGTCACAACCTACTGATTTTATCTCTAGGAAATACGAGGTATTTTCAATCTACCGGAATACGCTAACCTTTGCGAATCCCTCAAGATGCATACGAAGGGATGTTGGAGAATGCGATGAACAAGAATGTAAACTAAATGCCCTCTTTTATGAAAGATTGCTCAAATAACTGACACATAGGATGTAAGCTTAATTGCATATCTTTAACGGTGATTTTCATAGAACCCTTTTTTCAAAGGATGGTTCAGTTAGAGTAAATACTACGTACTGATCAGGTATTAACTATTCTCTTGACATCCTTTTACAACATTATGGCTCCCTATTCATCTGTCGATATTTTGTTGGCGAAAAGCCTGTGAATCGCTTAAATATTTTCGAAAAATAATAAATGTCCAATCCAACTTGCTCTGCGACCTCTGCTATCGTTTGATCAGTGTTTTGAAGCAGGTATTGCGCTTGCTTCATTTTTTTTTGATTAATGAAGGCAATAGGAGAGAGACCGAGAATAGATTTAAAGTAGTGCATAAAGTAATTAGGGTGGAGATTTGCAAGTTCCGCAAGTGTTTCTACTTTAATTTTTTCAGATAGATGTTGATCAATATACTTTAATACTGTGTTAATATTATGGACAGAAGAAAAGTCAGTTTTTAACACCGATTGCTCAATAAACTGCGAAATGAAATCGAACAAAATAGATTTTATTTTAATTGGTGCCGAAAGTTGATCGCTATGATAAAGGTCGATCAGCATATTAAATTGTTTGGCTGTTTTTTGTTTTTCCTGCACGTCTAAAAAATGGGGAACATGAATTGCTTTAAATAGGTCCATCTCGCCAATCGTAGCTGTGAAATGACACCAGAATTTTAAATAAGTGTCGTCGCTTATGGTGGAATAGGAGTGCCTTGTCCCGGATGGCATAATGAACAATTGTCCCGGTAGGGGAGTATAAACCGTTTCATCGATTTTTATCCGTCCTTCTCCTTCCAAAATAAAGTAAAGGCGATTAAACGGTTCCAGGGATGGTTTCTTTTGCCAATTCGGTTTCACTTTTGTCAGGTTTCCGGCGATCATATGAACTTGTAAATTTTCAATGTATTGAATCATCATCTCAAGTGATTGTGCCTTCATTATTTCACCCTATTAAAGTTTTGAGAATGACAAAATTGATACAATTACATGAATATGTAATATATTGGAATCTAGATCGAGACACAAATTCTAATGGTAAGGAACGTGTAGATCGAATTGTTGAGGATTGTCTCTAGCATAATTTAAAATATAAAATTGCATCTATTCCCGTTTATGAAAATAGTCGACTTCTGCTAAATTAAATATGTTACCATTAATATTACAGTAACATTAAAGGATAGAAGTTTCAACTTCCATTGGCATTAAACGAAAAATCTCATGTGACAACTGCGAAAAAAATTAGTACAAATAAAACAAAAAGTGACACCCATGCTTTGATGCCACTTTTTCGTCCATTGTAAAACAGCATTTTTTATAAGCTACATTTACTTTTTCATTTACTTTCTATTTTTATCTTCTTCTATTTTGGCTTCATACTTTTCTTGCATTTCTCGAATAAATGTGTTGACGTCAATGCCTGATTCCGTATACTCTTTGACGAATTCCGTCGTCATTTCGCCAATAAAGTTCCCACCATATAACAGTACGTCCGGACCAAATGGAGAATATTCAGCAGGTTCAGCGGGGGTTCCCGAATAAATACCTTCAATATTAAGTCCTTCTACTTTTTCACCGTCTTTATAGGCTAAATAAGAACGTATTTCTGCATCATCCAAGACAGGAGCTACTCCAACCTTGGCCATATTAATTTGTTGCTCCTTCGAAGTGATAAACTCTAACAGTTTAAATGCCGCTTCTTTATGTTCACTATGCGGACTAATTGCTAGTGTTAAGGGTAAATTGTTTGGAGCAACATTCGGCTTATCAGGCCAACTCGGGAAAGAGACAACATCAAAATCTAATCCTTCAGTTCCAAGAAAAACCGGTATATTCGAAACTGTTCTTAAATTCATCGCAACATTTCTACCTTCCAACCCATCCTTATCCTCAGGGTTATCCGGGATATTCCCAGGAATATCGTAGATTTTTTTAATTAAATTAAAATACTGGGCATATTCGGGTTTTTGATCAAATAAAACTTCACCTGTTTCTGGATCTGTACCCGTCACCGAAAGTTGTAAGATCGCCTGTGAAAGACTATGGGTTTCAAGGCCATAATAGCGCGTTCCATCTCTTTCGCCAGTTACTTTCGTTGCAAGCTCAATCACTTCATCCCAAGTCATTCCATCTGTTGGATAATTCACCCCAAATTTATCAAAAATTTCTTTGTTATAAAATAAACCAACGACAACATCTTCCACTGGAATCCCTAATAAACGTCCTTCCCCTTCAGGATCACGTGAACGAATTGCTTCAATAGCACCCTCACGAAATTTCTTCAAATCCATATTATTCTTTTCTACCAAATCATCGAGCGGGTATGCCATATCGAGCTCATTCATTTCCTCAAAGTCACCCAAAACGAGATAAACATCAGGTACAACTTTTTTCGAGAATAATTCTTCAAATGCCTCTGCATCTGTCCAACTCGAAATGGACTCTATTTTAATATTAGGATATTTAGCCTCAAACTCATTTTTAAACCGCTCCTCGACCTGCTCATCACTCCACGGGGCAACAAATGTCAGCGTGACCTCCTCATCCGCCTCATTTGCTTCCGCATTCGTATTCTCTTCAGAACCTTTTTCCCTATTTTCCTCTTGTCCACCTGTACTGTGGCTACAAGCTGCAAGTAACAACAACAGCATTATAGATAAAAAACTAATCCCTTTCTTAACTAGTTTCATAGCTGCTCCCCCTTATACAGTTTTTTTAAAACGCTTACAATACCCATAAAAAGTATAGACCTCTCTAGTGTGCCCGAGAACAATACCCTTGGATGATGTTCTCGGTACTGTTCCGGTCATTACTCACTTTCTATCTGAGAGCGCACGTTTTTCTCAGCTTGATCTTGCAAAATCCGTAAAAATTCATTTAAATCTTTCCCAGAATTAACGTATTCAATTCCGGCCGTTGTGATAACTCCATCACCGTAGAGCGACTTTTTAGAAGGACCTACAGCATAGCTATGAAGAAATAAGGACTCAAGATTTTTATCCTTATATTCGGGCTTATCTTCTAAAAATACAGAATGTATCTCTGGGTTTTGCAGCGGTGAAGCTGTCCCTTCTTTGGATTTTATTGTTTGTACCTCTTCAGACAGCAAATAATCAAGAATCTTTAGGGCTTCCTTTTTATGTTCGCTTGTACGAGTAATGGCATGCCCCCTGCCACGTGGCTGTGGAGCAATTCCCTCATACCCTTCCCATACAGGATACGTAACAATATCGATATGAGCTTGTTCTAACCAGCCAAAATTTGTTCCAATCGGTGTCATAGCAACGTTGCCTTTACCAAATTCTTCTCCCCAATTATGCAAAAGATCTCCAGGTTTTTCTGTAGGATAATTTCCGGGAATCGATGTTACCTCGCCTATCAACCCTAGATATCTTTTATAGGCTTCAGATTCTGTGATTAGCACTTCATTCGTTTCAGGGTCGATTGACTCCTGGCTAAATTGAGTATAAGCATCATAAGGGGTATCTAAATCAAGCCCGCGGTATTGAGTACCGTTTACCTCACGTGTCAATTCTTTTGCCAGTTCTGTTACCTCTTCCCATGTCATCCCATCTGTTGGGTACTCAACTCCTAAAATATCAAATACATCTTTGTTATAATGCAAAGAGTAAGAAGGACGTGTTATTGGAAGAACGATTAATCTCCCCTCTTGATCGGGGTCTTGATTTCGGGCAAATTCAACAAAGGAAGGTTCATAACGGTCTAAATCAAAGCCTGTTTCCTCGATTAACTCACTTATATCATAATCGAGTTCAAATCTTTTTAGGTGACTCGTATGAGTAATCGCGCCCATCGTCACAATATCAGGTGTTTTGCCTTTTGCTATTAACTCTTCCAGTGTTTCAGGATGATCTGTACCTGCATCATATACTTCAACCAAGATATGAGGAAACTTCTCCTCAATAAACCTCCCTACATCTTCCTGATATTGCTCTTCATTCCCTTGATAGGCCCAGATCAGTGTGACCTCCTCGTCTGGACCCTCCACATTTGCTTCCGCATTCGTATTCTCTTCAGAACCTTTTTCCCCATTTTCCTCTTGTCCACCTGTACTGCTACTACAGGCTGCAAGTAACAACAATAATAATATCGATAAAAAACAAATCCCTTTTTTAGCTAGTTTCATAGCTGTCCCCCATACATTCTAATAAAGCGTTTACATTTTTTAAAAAAACTAAATGATAATCGATTATCAAATTTAATCAACCCAACTGCAAAGCTTTCTACAGGGTCCGATCTAATCGTTCTTTTCGATTCGTATCTTCCAATTTCGTAACGTAAGACGTAAAAGATTATTATAAGGCATTCGAATGACTATCTGTTACCGGTAATTTAACAGTAACAATTTTTACAGTAATTGTCAATTGTTTTAAAATTTTCAAACATGTCTTTTAATAGAACACAATAAGCGAAAAGCAATTTCACAATTACATTTTTCGAAAGAAATTCGGGTGATTACCAAAGCAAAGGTACTTTTCCTTTATAGATCATGAATGCAATGTTGCACATTTTCACATATAATAGGTATGATATATACAATTGATGAACGAAAGATGAATGTAATGGATTATGTTTGTTTTTGTAACATGAACGAGGGGGATATAGAATTGGTCACGATTTATGATATAGCCAAAAAGGCAAATGTTTCCGCGATGACGGTGTCTCGTGTTATTAATAATTCGGGAAACATTAGTCAAAAAACGAGAGAAAAAGTGGAGGCTGTTATAGAAGAGTTAGGCTATATTCCCAATAGCTCGGCACGCAGTCTAACTTCTAAAAAATCAAAGATTTTATCGCTGATGGTAACAGATATAACAAATCCATTTTTCACAAATATTGCCCGAGGTGCTGAGGATAAGGCGATGCAAATGGGCTATCAACTAATGTTATGCAATAGTGATGAAAATGTTGACAAAGAATCGAAATATATTGATATGCTGATCTCAACGGGTACAGATGGGGTTTTAGCCGCTCCGGCAAATGATTCATCGAAAAAAAACTTACAAAAATTGGCGAAGTATAAAATCCCTTATGTTTTGATTGACCGATTTATCGAGGATTTAGCTTGTGACCAAGTTTTAAGTGATAACGAAATGACGACTCGGAGATTATTGGAGCATTTAATTAAACAAGGGCACAAAAAAATTGCGATTATCAATGGACCTTTGGAAATTGCCACCGCAAAGGAACGCCATAATGCCTATCTCGATACTTTGGATTTACATGAATTACCCATCAATGAAAACTGGATTCACCAAAGCCATTTTTTACGGGACAGTGATATTTCCGAAACAGTTAAAAAAATGCTTGATCTGCCTGAAAATGAACGCCCAACGGCGATTTTTGCTACGAGTAATTTCATTGCGACAAATATAGTCAGATACATGAATGAAAATCATATCAAAATACCTGATGATATTGCAGTTGTTTGTTATGACAGTTTTCCTAATTACCTGGGCACTGAACCTTTTCTCACTTCAGCCGAACAACCATCCTATAATTTTGGTTATTTAGGCGCCCAGTTACTGATTGAACGAATTGAAAATACCGCACCAGAAACACCAAGAAAAATCGTGCTCCCATCGGAAATTCATTTTAGGGAATCGTCGGCTTTCAAGAGAACAGAATAGGAATGCCACTGGGCCGCGAAGTTTAAGCTGCGGACTTTGTTCCCGATGAATGTAGACTCCTAAGCAAAAATAGAAAGCCGACGATCTTCTTGATAGGAGATCACGGCTTTTTCTCTCATTTCATATCCGAATTTTTATTGGTCAGTAGTGATTACCTTTTGCGCTTTTCTTATTCACTGTATTTCGTTTCGCCGTAAACCGCACGAATTTGGTCGATGTATATGGTGCCTGTTGTTTTTCGTTCGTCATTGGTCGCCAGATAGCGAAAGGGAATTTCCATTTTTAAGGGAAGTGGCCGACCCTTAGGAAGTTTGGCCTCTACATATTGCCACCCTTTCCAATCGACGCCTTGCTTATTATCTGTATAATCAATGGCGAAAGCTTGATCTTTGCCATCCCGTAACTGTGCTCTTAGCCAATGTCCTTGCCCATCTCCATAGACCCACATCGCTATTTTATTTGGATAACCCTCTAATGCAACCATTTGCTTCGGAAAAGCATATACGCCAGAAATTCCCTTTTGATTTAAAAAATTGTAATCGATTCGCAATGCATGATGTCCGAAACGAACGGGATCAGTTGGACTTGTGGCTACTGCCAAATTGATAGCTGTACAACGATCCCCTTTTATTTCCCAATTATCAATCCCATTTTCAAAGTCCTCCAGCAAAAACGGTTCTTTTCCTACCTCCACCTTCAATGAAGCACTCACTTGCCCATAGCTAACAGTGACCGTACCTTGACCACTTTGTGCAAAAGCTGTAAATATTCCGCTTGGATCGATTTTTCCGACCGTTCCAGCAAATTTCCACTCTAAACATGCAGGGTCAAAATTCACCTTTTTCCCCTTATAAAAGGCCAATACGTCTAGTTGATACACCATACCATGATCAATGGTTATTTCTGGTTGAGGAAACGCGAGCTCTGTTAATTGATTCACCACTTTAATTTTTCCAGTACGACCAGTTACACCAGCAGAAGCAGCACTAATAAAACCTTCTCCTGGCTCAGAACCTGCGATCAATTGACCTTGACCCGTTATCTCTCCGATGTTCCCTTCAACAGACCAGGTGATTTCTTCTTCGATTGGGTGAGGTTGATAGGACGCATCGATTCCCTTGGCCATAAAGGTATGCTTGCTACCTGCAAGAATAAACAAGTGTTGGGGTCTAATCACCAGTTGAGAAAGAGGTCCTTCCTCCTCCTTGCTGATAAGGAGAAGGGAGTTCGCCACCTCGCGTTCAGCACCGTCTGATGGTCGATTGACGATCGTTGCCCGTAAATCCCCCGGCTGTCTTACCAACATTGTGGAAGAACCACCTCCATCAAAATTCAGTGCCTTTTCGACTCCTAGTTTCACCATCAGCTCTGCTAATTCTTTAATCGTAACACCTTCACTATAACCTGGTTGTCGCCCATCGACCACAACTAGAAAAATCGAGCCATCTTGTTTGATCCCAACCGCTGTTCTTGGGGCGATCGTATCACCTGCTGCTTCGGTGTTCTCACAAATCAAACCATTATCCACAAGGAGGCGATTCCCTCCTACAGCTTCTGTTACATCTGCCCATTCTCCTGCCAGTACAAATGAACATTCTACTTGATCTCCTACCTTGACGTTTTGCCGCAACCATTTGGCTGCCATTCCACTTCCTGAGAAAACAATTTGCCCCTTTTTTATCGGGTTATTTCCTTTACCCTCTACAAGTTTTAAAACCGTTCCTTTCACCGAACAACCAGATTGGGCTTTTCCTTCATCCATTTCAATTAAACCCTCTATTCCATCATCATCTGTCCCGGTCCGTTCCGCAAAATTTTCTGTATAGAGCAGCAATTGATCTTCTCTTCGGTCTTTGTTTACGGTAACGGTACATGGATCAGTATAAACATGATGATTTATTTTTACTTTTACAGATAACTCTGGTATGCCAATGATTGCTTTCCCACTGTCTTTAAAGCCAATGGCTGTTTTATGATTGGGAGCTGTTAAAAGTTGACCTTGATGAATCATTAGGTTTAAAGGCAAACCATTGACCATATTATAAAAGTCAGCATTGACGGCTGCGATCACTCGATGCCCTGTTTGACAAACAGCCGCCGCCTGCTCGGTTGTCTTTTCCATCCCAATTACTTTTTTGCTTGTAAGGCCGGCTTCAAAGAAAAGCTGCTTTTGCCCAGGTTGCACTTCAATAATCTGGATTTGCTGTTTACCAGAATGACATATAATCTGCCGAGACCATTGCCGAACCCCTGGCGCAATCTGTTGACGAAAATCTTTGAAGGACATTTCCAACTCTACCTTTCTATCACTCTTTTCCCTGCATTTCTTTTACCATCGTTTCATATTCATCTTTCAATTTGCGAATAAATGTCACGGTGTCTTCATTTGATTGTAAAAACTCGTTTGCTTTTCCATTCATAAACCCCAATAAAGATTCATCATATTTGGAGTATGGTGGAACAGGCGCCAACTTTTGCGTGAATGGCGCTCTTGCATTATAGTTGTTTTCATATTGTTCAATGATCTGACTGCCAAATTCGTCAAATGCTGTTGTATCTTCGATCGTTGGTGGGCTGCCAGCACGTGATAATACTTTCTGCCCTTCTGGACTAGCTAAATGGGCAATGACTTTAAATGCTTCATCTGGATGCTCACTTTGTTTAGTAATATTAAAAGATAGAGCAACAGCCGATGGGCCAATATTAGGGAGATCCTTCCAAACAGGAGTTGTGACCATATCAAAATTAAATCCATCTACAGGAGCAATAAGTGGCAAATGTGTAGCACTTGCTACCCACATGGCAATATTTTGCTGATTTTCATGGAACCCATCTGGCTTATCTTCATCGACCTCTTGCATCCCGGGAATATCTCGGATGCTCGCTAATAAATCAAAATATTGTTTTGTCCGCGGATCATCTGCAAATAAGACCTCTCCCGTTTCAGGATCTGTCCCAGGTATGCTCAATTGTTTGTAAGGCATATTTGTCGCCCAATTGAGGATTTGCACGCCTTTGTATTGAATACCATCACGTTCATCAGTCAATTTCCGGGCAAGATCAACGACCTCATCCCAAGTCATGCCGTCTGTTGGGTAATCTTCACCAAACTTATCAAAAATATCTTTATTATAATACATAGCCGTCATACTCACTTCGATTGGCAATCCATATAATTGCCCTTCTCCGAGGGGATCATACGCGCGTAAATCCTCTACAATTCCTTCTCGAAAAATGCCTAAGTCGAATTTATGTTTTTCAATTAACTCATCAACCGGCATAAGTAAATCCAAATTTTCAATATACTCAACAGATGGTGCAACGGTGATAATATCCGGGACTTCCCCTTTAGCAAATAGCTCCTGAAGCTGATCAATATCAGCTGGATTCCCTTCCATTAACTCTAAATTAATATCAGGAAAAGCATCACTAATCTGATCCTTAAAGCGATTCTTGAAGACTTCTTCATCGACCGCGATCAGCATCTTCAACGTTACCTTTTCATCCTGTTCATTTTCTTTCACCGTTTTTTTCGAACATCCAATTAAAAGTATTAAGCTAAGACCTATAACGAGGATAGATAACCAGAATTTTTTATTCATCTAATCCGACCCCCTACTTATTAATTTAGCGCAAAACTCTATGGAAACGCTGCCAATTATGCCGTTTATCTACAACCTCCTTTTAACCTGTATATCTCTTTTTTCAATCGTGAACTAAGAACTGTAAGTGAGGAATTTTTTTGTATATCACTGCAATTTATCATTCACTTTTTATATTAACCTATTTAATATTGGCTGTAAACCATCGTTACACTTTTGTACAAGTATATTTGACATTTAATTTCAAAGGTGAAAAGCCGTTGCTTTAATATTCAAACCTTAAATCCGTGAATATACGGATTTTTTTATTTATCTAACTTGCTTTCCCTACACACTTATGTTAAATTTTGTGTGTAGGGGGTGTTGAGCATGGAATCTCATATGAGAAGAAAGCAATTCCATTTGACAAAAGAAGATGAAAAGCTTTTAAAAGATTTGGCCAATAAAAAAGACGTCTCTGAAGCAGAAATTGTAAGAGAAGCTGTTCGGGAATATGCGGCAAAAAATTTACAAAAAAGTAATCCTTTACTAACAATGGCAAATGAAGCAGAGAGAGTTATGATTGACTCCGATGGGGACTTATCTGTGAACCATGATTTTTATCTAAGGGAGATTATTGAAAATGAAGGACAATAAGTATTTTATAGACACGAGTGCCTTGATCGCATTGAATGATGCAAGGGATCAATATCATACGGAGGCACGTGATATTGCTACCACTTTAAACAACTGTCAATTCTTTATCTCCGATGCGGTGATTAATGAAACTTACACACTTTTAAGGTATCGATTAGGGTTTCAAAAAGCCGCTTATTTTCTTCAAACAGTTTTATCAGGAGATTCGTTCGTTATTGCAGATGTCACGAATGCGACCAGGCTACATACCCAGGGAATTCTTGAGCAATTTAGTGACCAAAAAATCTCCTATTGTGATGCACTAAGTGTTGCCATCATGAAAGAGATGCAAATATCTAAAATCTTTGCCTTTGATCATCATTTTGAGTTAATGGGTACTCAATTAGTTCGACCATAACAAAGTCAACTTTCCTTTAGATCTTTCATCAGGTTACTGGATTAAAAAATCCTCCAGTTGAATGTTCCGAAGGATTTTCCATTGCGAATGTCGTGTTGTTCAAGCTTGTTTGCCTCGCACGAGCAGAAGCATTAAGAAAGAGATGATGACAATGGACGCAACCCATAACCACGCCATTTCCATATGACCTGAATCAATCGCCAAATAAATCGCTGTTGGGATGGTCTGAGTTTCACCGGGAATATTGCCGGCAAACATTAGAGTCGCGCCAAATTCCCCTAATGCCCTTGCAAAGCTGAGAATACTTCCGGTCAAGAGAGATCTAAAAGCTAATGGAATAGAAATAAAAATAAGTGTTTTCCATTCATTTGCCCCATCTACCTTAGCCGCATTTTCGAGATCTACATCAATATCTTGGAACCCAGACTTGGCTGTTTGATACATTAGTGGAAAAGAGACAACGGCCGAGGCGATGACTGCGGACCACCATGTGAAAATAATCGGCTGGTGAAAAAGCCACTCTATCCCTTGCCCTACGATGCTATTTTTACCAAAGAAAATGATGAGCAAAAAACCCACGACTGTAGGTGGTAAAACCATCGGAAGGATAAGGATTGTTTCTAGGATCGCTTTCCCTTTAAACTTCCTTCTTGCCATCCAGCGTCCGGCGACAAGACCCGTCCCGATCACGATCAGGCTGGCGATGAAAGCAACTTTTAGTGATAGCCAAATCGGGGTCCAAAATTCTTCTGTTGCTATATTATTCAATAATGAATCCATAATCCTCAAATACCTTTAATGCAGCGTCACTTTGTACATATTGATAAAACTGTTTGGCTGCTTCACAATGTTTGGAATCCTTTATGATCCCGACTGGATAAACGATCGGTGGATATGTATTCGGTGGAACGGTTGTCACAATCTTCACTTTGTCAGAAATCATCGCGTCTGTTTTATATACAAGCCCCGCATCTACGTTGCCCGTTTCTACATAGGATAATACTTGACGAACATCTTTTGCATAGACGATTTTCGGTTCAATTGCTTCCCACAGCCCCATTGCTTTTAATGACTCTTGCGCATATTGTCCTGCTGGCACCGAATCGGGCGTTCCAATAGAAAGCTTATCTACTTTCTCCTCTGTAAGATCTTCTAAATTCGTCATAACATCATCTTCTATTGGGACAATTAGGACGAGTTCATTTCCAAGCAAATCTATACCATCCTTTTTTTCAATCAGTCCCTCATCTACTAATTTTTCAAACTTATCTTTTGCGGCCGAGAAGAAAAGATCTACTGGTGCTCCCTGCAAAATTTGTTGCTGTAAAGAGCCAGATCCAGCATAATTAAATTTCAGTTTTACCTCAGGGTGCTTCTTTTGGTAATTCTCCTGAATCACATCCATTGCATCCTTTAAACTAGCTGCCGCTGATATCGTGATTTCAACTTGCTGATCTGTTGGAGATTCCTCTGTCGGATGGGAACATGCCGCGATCATTAAAAGTAATATAATGATTACATATATGCCTCTTTTCACATGATCCCTTCCCCTCATTTAAAGTGTTACGCATTCATTATATCATATGTTAAATGTTTCACTTAAATGAAAAGAGAAAGCAATCGTTTTAGGGATGCGGCTAAAGGCGTGACAACTATCGCCACGCCCTCTTCAGTGGGGAAATCTGTAAATTTCTTAGCTCTAAATTTTATAAAATTCTCTGGCATTTTCTCCAAAAACTAAAGCTTGATCTTGGGAGAAAGTCCCCTCAACGATCTTTATCACTTCATCATAGGTTCCCGCTAACTGACAAACTGGCCAATCACTGCCAAACATGACACGCTTTGATCCAAACACTTGGCAAACATGTTCGATGTACGGCTGAATATCAGTGGGCTTCCATGTTTGATGATCCGCTTCTGTGATTAAGCCCGATATTTTACACATCGTCGACGGATGTTGGGCAACCATGGCGATTCCTTCTGCCCAAGCATCCCACTCTTGATCTTTAATATCGGGCTTAGCACAATGATCTATCACCGCTCGCAATGTTGGAAATTCTGCTAATAGCTCGACTATATATGGAAGATGTTTAGAATAAATTAAAAGATCGATCGGAAAGTCATGCTCAATCAAAATCTTCAAGTTTCTTTTTACATCTGGACGAAGAATCCAGCGATCATCTGCAAGATCCTGCAGCATGGGGCGAATCCCAACGAATTTCGGATGCTGTTTATATTGGGTAAATCGTTCCAGAAATGACGAATCGGCTAAATCAAGCCAGCCAACCACTCCCCCAATCGACTCATGATCCTCGGCTAGTTTTAGCAAAAACTTTGTCTCTTCCTCTTTTGGGGCCGCTTGAACGACAATGGTTTGATCGATTTGATGCTTGTTTAAATGCGGTTCTAAATTCTCCGGTAAAAAATCTTTGTAAATGGCCTTCAAATCATTTGTAGGCCAATTTGTCCATTCATTTTCTAACTTCCAATAATGCTGGTGAGCATCTATTCTCATTTTTTCAACCTCCTAAAAACGGCAAACTACTATCCAATCCTACATTCCGTCAGAACTTTATCCGTTAATTTACACCCCAATCCCGGTTCCTCCGGCAATGTATAATAACCATTCACAACTTTAATTGGATCTTCCCAAATATCGGCAATCGATTCATAGCAATGCTCGACCATTGGCACATTGGGGGTTGCAGCGGCCAATTGTACATGTAATTTTTGTTGAACATTGGTGTGAGGGATCACCTCTAAATTATAACAACGAGCAAGGGCAGCCACATCCAACCATTCGTCGATTCCTGATAGTTTCGTCGCATCCGCTTGCACAATATCAACGGCGCCCATTTCAATATAGTCACGGAAATCAAATTTTGTATAGACTGTTTCTCCAATCGCAATCGGCAAGTCAAGTGCATGCGCTAATTCGGCATGGGCTTTTTTATCAAACGGATTCATTGGCTCCTCTAACCAATAAACATCTAATTCTTCTAATTTCCGCCCCCATACTTTCGATGTTTTTAAATCCCAAACGGTATTCACATCGACCATTAATTTTATATCATCGCCAATAGCCTTTCGCACCGCTTTAACTCGTTCAAAGTCTTCTCGCGGATCAGGTAATCCAAGCTTCATTTTGACCGCATCATAGCCGCGTTCTACTAGAGCCGTCATATCTTTCAGTAATTCATCTGTTGTCACTTGGAGCCAGCCGCCATCTGTGTTATACGCTTTCACTTTATCCTTAACTGGGCCTAGATATTTCCATAAAGGCATATTTGCCACTTTTAGTTTTATATCCCAAAAGGCTAGCTCTACAGCACATAAGGCAACGCGAGTGATGCCGACTTGGCCGATAAAATGATTCGTATAGTGAAGCTCCCTTAATATATTTTTATACATGAGCGGATCTTTTCCAACGAGTTTTGGTGCATACGTATCATCAATGATCGCTTGAACTGCCCGTGTACCCTTCGTATAGTTCCAGTTAAATCCCCAGCCGCTTATGCCTTCGTCTGTATCCAATCGAACCGCAACGAATTCAACGGATTCTAATCTTGTTTGGGAATCCGTGATCGCTCGCTGTTTTAAGGGGATATCCAATAAATATGTTTCAACCTTTATTATTTTCATTGTTAACACCACTCCTAAAAAGTTTATTTTTTTAAGCTCCAGAAACACGTGGCATTGGCAATGGCTCTTTGCCAAGTTCGGCCCAAACGTATTTTAATAATAAGGATGCTTTTAACTCAAGGTATCGGGGATCATCCCACAGATTATTTAATTCTTGAGGATCTTCTTGCAAGTCAAAGATTTCACCATACGTACGGTTGTAATAAACGGTTATTTTATAGCGTTCATCTACAAAGGTTTTTTGATGAACGGCTGTCGGTTGTGTACGATATTCACATATAACATGGTCTCTAGCTTTCTCTACTTCTCCTAACCAAACAGCTCTTTGATCGACCCCAGTCATATCGCAGGGATTTCTAGACTTGTAAAGCTTAAGAATGTAGGGGCTAGGTCGACAAGCGATTGCATAGCCGAAGAAACTTTTCCAGCTGGTACTTTCCCTGGATAACGAACAATGAAAGGCAGCTTAATCAGATCCTCATAATGAAATCCGCCTTTGTCGTGAAGACCATGTTGCCCGAAAAAGTGCCCGTGATCAGTTGTAAAAACTACTATCGTATCTTCGGTCAGCCCAAGCTCATCTAATCGATCTAAAATTTTCCCGATATACTTGTCCATCATACTAATCATCCCATAATAAACCGCCATATTCTGTCTTGCTTCCTGTTCCGTTACATGTGCATGCGAATGAAAGCCAATATTACCGATATCGGTTTCCAGATAAGAAGAAAAGTCTGGATTTTCCTCTTGCGTCAAACCAAAATGAGGCGGGTTTCTATCATGCTCCCCTGGGACAATCGTTGGTAAAGTCAATTGTTCTGGGTCATACATCGTATCCCATGGTTCTGGGACAAGATAAGGCGGGTGTGGATCAAAGAAACTGGCCCATAAGAAAAAGGATTCATCTTTTTTCTGATATTCTTCTAGCTTTGCATTTGTTCGTTCAGCTATCCATGTATTATAGTGATACTTTTCCGGAATCGCCCATTTGTACCTTTCATCAGGATCCATTGTTCCTGTTGGTGGCAAATAATAGTCCCGCCAATTCGTACAGCCCTTTTCCTCCATCCATAAGGCATAATGTTGACCAACCAGATGTTCATTTGTATGATTCCGCGTAAGCTCAATATGCTCAAATCCATAAAATGGACCATTAAATTTTTTCCAATAATCCAAATCTGTTAGCAAAGGATAGGATTCAATTGATGAATATTCTTTGGTATCTTTTAGCGGTTGGAAGTGAGCCTTGCCAATCAATCCAGTTCTGTATCCGTTTTCTCGGAACACCTCCCCAACCGTCAACTGATCTTCAGACAATTTTGTCCCAAGCGACCAGGCACCATGTTGACTTGGATATGCTCCCGTGATAATCGAGGCCCTTGACGGTGTGCAGGTTGGATTCGGACAATAAGCCCGATTGAAAACAGTTCCTTCGCGAACCAATCGATCTAAATTAGGTGTCGAGATTTCACTGTTAAAAGCGCCAATTGTATCCCAATGCTGTTGATCGCTGGTAATGAGTAATATATTTGGTTTTTTCACAGATATGCCCCTCCGTCCATCTCACTTGTTCGAAAAAGCGCAAAAGTGCCCTTTCGTTTTTTCCTCTCTTCCATACATAACGTGACGACCATCCGCTTTGCCCTATCGCTTTTTCTACTTCTCCGTAATAACGTGACGGTGCATTCATTAAGATTAATCCGTTACAGGATCAATGGCTCCTTTTCCCGTTAGAACCGCAACAATATTTTGAGCTGCTCGCATCGCCATCGCCTCGCGCGTTTGCGCAGTAGCTGAGCCAATATGAGGAACGGTTACGACGTTGCGCATTTCTAGCAATGGATTATCTTTTTCTATTGGTTCTTTTTGGTAAACATCAAGCCCAGCACCGTGAATCTCACCATTTTGTAAAGCTTTTATTAATGCTTGTTCATCCACTGTTTGACCCCGAGACACATTGACAAAAATAGCAGATTTTTTCATTTGCTTGAATTCCTGTTCACCTAGTAAATGATGTGTCTCTGCTGTTAGGGGAGTTAGCATCACAACAAAGTCTGCACGCTCTAAAAGACTCGGCAACTCACAATACTCGGCCTCATACTTTTTCTCTGCTTCGGGTTTACGGCTTCGGTTATGGTAAAGGACATCCATATCAAAACCGAACTTTGCTCTTTGTGCAACTGCTTCGCCAATGCGCCCCATTCCAATAATGCCGATCGTCGCATGATGGACATCCAATCCAAAGAACTGCTCCTCATCCTTCACAGGTTCCCATTTCTTATCCTTCACATATTTGTCAAGCTCTGTAATTCTTCTTGCCGTTGCTAAAATAAGGGCCATCGTTAGGTCTGCAACTGTGTCGTCTAATACATAAGGAGTATTGGTTCCGATTACATTTCGTTCCTTTAGGGCTTGTACATCAAAATTGTTATAGCCGACGGAAACATTGCTTACAACTTTTAATTTCGGGGCAGCTGCTAGTAATTCTTCATCAATTTTGTGCCAGGCTGTTAATAACCCTTCTACATTTGCAATTTCTTTCAAAAGTGTTTCTCGTGGAATGCGATCCTCTCCCCGCCACTCTTTCACTTCACAATATTCATTTAAATATTGTCTAACTTTCTCTGAAACAGGTTGACTTATATAAATAGTCGGTTTCATTTTTACCCTTCCCCTCTTCAATACGTATTGTCAAATTTTATATAGTCAAAAATAATGGCACTCTAAAATTCAGAAGGTTTATAAAAGAAGTGAGAAGTTTTTCCCTTCATTATTAATCTATTACCTTATTTTTCAAATATCAAGACTACAGATTCACACCTTACAGACTCTTCCTGTTGGCGATAACAGACTTGGAAAGCCAACAGAAGAGTCCCTTTCAATTATGGATTCATTAATTGTAATACAGATTCTCGGTCGGGTATACCGGGTCATTGGTAATATCGATACCAAGTTTTTTCAAGGTCTGTTCGTTTTCTCTATTCAAAATGACCGTTGAATGAGCTTGTGTGGCTTGTAAATTCGACAGTTGGTGATAAGCCAGTTGGGCAGTGGGATTGGTGACGGCACTGATTGCCAATGCAATTAGTAATTCATTAGCACTTAATATCGGTATTCGATTGTTTAACCCCTCTGTTTTTAAATTCTGGATGGTTTTCAAGATCATTGGTGCTAGAAGATCGATTTCATCGGCAATATTAGCCAGTGACTTCAACCCGTTCAGAATCGCAGCTGCTGAAGCATCCATCAAAGCTGTGGTTCGTCCAGTGATGATCTCGCCGTTCGGTAGTTCAATGGCAATCACCGCTTGAGGATTCGTGCTACCGATCTTTTCCTGCACCGTTTTTGCATAGTCGCGAGCTGGCAATACGGGTACCCGGTCTTCTTTTTTCAAGTCGATTTCTTCTAAGATCACTTGTATACGACGGAGGGTCTCTTTGTCAGCCAATCCCTTTTTATAGTCGTTTTCTACAGCGAAACTGCGCCGGATGATTTCTTGCTTAGCAGCTTCCTTTATGACTTGATCGTCAATGATACCCGACTTAAGACGATTAACACCCATATCCGTCGGCGACTTGTAAATGGATTCTTTACCAGTGATTTTTTCAATAATCCGTTTAATGACAGGGAATGTTTCGATATCGCGATTGTAATTAACCGCCACTTCCCCGTATGCTTCATAATGGTAGTTGTCGATCATATTCACGTCTTTTAAATCAACAGTAGCGGCTTCATAAGCAATATTCACCGGATGCTTTAATGGCAAGTTCCAAACGGGAAAGGTTTCAAACTTGGCGTAGCCTGTTTTATTCCCCCGTTCATGTTCGTGATACATTTGATTTAGACAGGTCGCAAGCTTTCCGCTAGCCGGGCCAGGTGCCGTTACCACTACGATCGGCTTAGTCGTTTCAATATAAGGATTTTTTGCAAAACCTTCCTCACCAACAACTGCTTCTACATTCGTTGGGTAACCTTCAATAGCGCGATGCGTGTAAACGTTGATGCCATTCCGCTCTAACTTCGCCATGAACACCTTCGCATTTGGTTGTTCTTGGTAACGGGTGACCAAGACACTGTTAACAGAAATGCCGTAACCTCGGTATTCATCAATCAAGCGTAAAACATCCTGGTCATATGTAATGCCATAATCTTCGCGTACTTTGTTCCGTTCAATATCACCGGCGTACACACAGATAATGATCTCCGCTTTCTCTTTTAGTGTAGCCAGTAATTTCATCTTTGCATCTTCATCAAATCCCGGCAAAACGCGTTTAGCATGTTTATCACCGATCAATTTTCCGCCGAACTCCATGTACAACTTATCAAAGTGTTGCACCCGTTCTAAAATATAAGAAGATTGTTCTTGCAAGTATTTCTCCGAATCAAATCCAATTTTTCTCATTTTCTTTCCGCTCACTTTCGATGTTCTGATTCTTATTTTACCTTTCTTAAGGTAGATCTACAATCAATTGAAATCTTTTCCTATAAAAGATGATTCATGTATACTATTAATAGTGTACATGCTAAGTTACGTATTACAATCACGGTACTACCTCAAAAACACGTGAAATCACAGAAAGGAGTCTACACATGGTATTTAATGGGTTTGAACAACAAGATTTTGATACCTTTTTGATTGATGGACTAGATGAACGAATGGTAGCCATTCAAGAACGAATTCAACCAAAATTTAGAGCGATTGGGGACACTTTAGCAGCTGATCTATCTGCGATGATTGGTTCAGAGATGTTTTTACATATTGCCAGGCATGCCCGAAGAACCGTCAATCCCCCACAAGATACCTGGCTTGCGATTGCGCCCAATAAACGTGGCTATAAGAAACATCCACACTTCCAAGTAGGGCTATTTGATGATCATGTTTTTATCTGGTTAGCCTTCATTTATGAATTACCGAATAAAGATAAAATGGCGCAAAACTTTTTGGACCATATCGAGATGATAAGAGAAACTATCCCAGGAGATTATATGATATCTCAAGACCATATGAAAAAGGATGCTACTCCATTACATGATCTTGATTTGGAAAAAGTACTGACTCGTTTTCGGGATGTAAAAAAAGCAGAATTTTTAATTGGAAAGCATATTGCCCCAGACGACCTGCTTCTAAAAGATGGGAAACGCTTCATAGATTTTACGAAAGGGACATTTGAATCACTTGTGCCATTATATCATTTAGCTTACAAATAAACACTTGGTCAGATACATCCGAAGAGATCATTCTTACAATACAAAAGCGCAAGCGCCCGTTTAGCGACGTACAAACTTAAGGTAATAAGGTTGAACGGCTAAAGACGCGCCGTCCTGGCGGCAGACTCAATCGCGACGTCCTGTCGCTTCGTCTGCACTAGTACATCCTTGTACGTCGCAACGCCGTTCTGACCAACATCCTGTTGGCCTGAGATAAAGGAAACACAGTGAGCCACGAAAAGCGGAAGGCGGTTGTTCAGGGGCGACAAGCAAATGTTCTGGAATCTGGAAGGGCGTTCTTTCCCTTCCAGAATTCCAGGTTATTTGACCTCGAGCCCCTACCGCCTGCAGCTAGACATTGAAAGGCGAGCTGATGTTGACTTATCGTAGGAAGGCACCGAAAGTTTGCTAGTCGCTGGGCGCTGGAGCTGGATGTCAACCGAGACATAAGCAACTTATCCACAAGCTAGGATGTAAGGATGATCCTTTTCTAAAAATGAAGATAGAATGTAAATTTAATGATTTGAGGGGGATGGTAAAGTTGAATAAATTAGCGGCTGTCAAAGTTCAGGGGATGCGATTTGTGGACGGAACTGGTAGAGAGGTTCTCCTCCACGGTGTCAATATGGTATGTAAAGATAAAAAATCGCATTATATTGGCAATTGGGATGAACGGGATTTCAAAAAATTGAAGAGTTGGGGTATGAATGTGATTCGATTAGGCATCATTTGGGATGGCCTGGAACCTGAGCCGAATGTTTATAATGATGATTATATCGAAAAAATTCGCCACTTCATTCGCTTAGCTGAGCAACAGGATATTTGGGTATTTTTGGATATGCACCAGGATTTATTTAGTTCTGCATTCGGAGATGGTGCACCTCTCTGGGCTACTATAACAGATGGGGAATTGTACGAAGCTGGTGCTACTTGGAGTGATGCTTACTTATTTAATGGAGCCGTTCAGAATGCCTTTGATCATTTTTGGCGTAATACTCCTGGTCCCGTTGGAAAAGGGATTCAAGATCATTTTATCGATGCTTGGAAATATCTTGTACAGAAGCTGCATATTGAACCAAATGTAATCGGTTACGATTTACTGAATGAACCTTTTATTGGTCGCGAGGCTACTGACGTAATGGATAAGATGATGAACCAATATGCGGAAATTTATCAATCTCAAAATGGAGACATAGAACAGGAAGAAATATTCGCTGCCTTTCTCGATCCGAACAGAAAAGAAGATTACTTCCATTTACTAGAGGATGCAGCAATTTTTCAACAAGTCATAGATGCACCAAGTCCCATTTTACACAAATTCGAACAAACCATTTTATCGCCGTTTTTTCAAAGAGTAACAGATGCCATTCGCACGATTGATGATAAGCGAATCTTATTTTTGGAAACGAATTATTTTGCAAATTTAGGTGTGAGTATCATGATTCAACCTTTATTGGATCATGCCGGAAACAAAGAGAGTCAGCAGGTGTATGCCCCCCATGCGTATGATCTAGTCGTCGACACGGAACTTGCTCACACGGCCAATGATCGACGCTTAGATCTTATTTTTGAAAGACATGAACAAACGAAACAGCGGTTAGGGATTCCCATGATGTTCGGAGAATGGGGGGCTTTTTACAATACAAACAATACTGCTCATATCTCTTTGCATATCAAACGGTTAATGGAACGACTTTTATGTAGTGATACGTATTGGGATTATACACCAGATATGGATCAATATCTTCCGTTTTTGGGTGTAAGACGTGCTTACCCAATGGCTGTTTCAGGGAACCTGTACCAATATCGACACGAAGAAGGAATAGGTAGCTTTCAAATGAGGTGGAAGGAGAGCTTAAACGAATCCACTATCATTTATTTCCCGAACATCCAAGAGGTAGAACAAGCCAACGTTGTTTTATCACCAGCCGGTTCAAATTATCGTATCCATAGAATAGAAGATTCATCTGCAGGGTATCTGGAAATTCCTGAAGCTGTTAAAGGGGTTCGCTCCTTGGTGATCACGAAGGATTGATTGTGTCCACCAAGACTATACATGCTGATTAGGCGTCGTAACAGAAGGTTACGACGCCATTTATGCCGTTGTCATAAGCTCTTTTTTAGACCGCATAAAAAGCATATAACTTGTCATTAATAAAATGCCGGTTTCCACAAGGGTCGTGGGAATAATAAAAATCTTGGGGGTATATCCTTGAATCCAAATAGGTAAAACATAGCCAACTAAGGAGGCCATTTGGAATAAGAAGACGTAGAGACTGGAGCCAAAACCAATTTTTGTATGGAACATCCTTTGTACATAGCCCATCGCCACTCCATATAATACGGAAACAAAGAAGGAATACAGCGGCTGGACGAGAAAGAAAACAAACAAGGGAGGACTTGAACTATAAATCAGGTACGTGATCGCCGCACAGACACCACCGAGCACAAACACTCGCCTACTCCCAAATTTCATCGCCCAATAGCCTGCAAAGGTCATAAATAATAATTCGAAAACCGCTTGAACACTCCATAAATAAGACATCAGATAAGGCTTTTCGAATAAATCAACGACTACAAGCGGCAAATATAACCCTCGCAAAGAATCTGCGCAACCAAATAATAGCAGCGCCAATAGCATAATGAGTGAGAACCGCTCCCCCTTTGTACTTGTGGCCCCCTCTCCCTCTTCATTTTTAAATTCTTTATAAAATAGAAGTAATAAAAACAAAAATAAATAACCTGATAGATTTCCGATTAAAACACCTTTAAAATCTGCAAACATATATAAATTGGCCCCGATTAATAAACCAGTGAAAAAGCCAACACTCATCATCGCCCTTAACCAAATTTGGGCAATTTCAAAGATTTTCGGTGCTAATTTCATAAAATGGTTACGTGCCATTGCGAAAATTTGCCCCATAATCAGTCCAGAGGGCGCGACTGTAATGATCATGCCGATTAAAGCTTGCATAAAAGTATCCGCTTGCATATAGATCATCAGGCCAGACATACAAAGCAGCAGAGCGATTAAAGGTAATGGCTTTTTTCGTTCCATCTTATCGCTAATCATCCCAACGAAAATCGTGATCAGCATGTTTAACAGAACAGAAACAGAGAACACCGTTGCGATTTCCCCTTTTGACAAACCTATGCCTTCACTCATATAAATCGCGTTCATTGGTGAAAGGATCCCTGTACCGATTCCATAAAGAAAAATCCCTAAAATTAAATACCATGCCCCTTGTATTTGCAAGAAACTGCGAAAATCCCGAAATATTTTCATGGAGTCACCTTTTCTCCTCTTTTATAAGGATGTTTAAACAATGCCCCTACGAGAGGGGCAAAAATACTAAAGTTCTACTTCTAGATGCTCGATTAAAGTCGCGGCTGTTTCGATTCCATTCTTGATACAATCTGGAATGCCGACACCAAAGTAGGAACAACCAGCAAGTTTTACCCCTGGATAAGTAGCCGCCAAGAGCTTTTCAACCTTGTCAACGGCTTGCTGGTGATTGATCTGATACGTTGGCATATTTTCCATCCATTTTGTCACATTTGAAGTAACAGGCGGTGCCTCAATCTGTAAGCTTTTACGAATATCTGCTCGGGCCACTTCGATAAGCTCTGCTTCGGATAAATCTTTTATGGTTGGAAAAGCGGGATGACTACTTTTATAAAATAATCGTACAAGTAAATTCCCTTTGCGTGATGTATGATGCCATTTCCGACTTGTCCACGTACAAGCGTTACAGGATAACTCTTCATTATTTGCTGTTATGAAGCCTGTTCCCTCTTCTGGTAAAAGTTCGTCTGGTACATCGTATCCCATATAAACACTGATTAAAGAGCTAGTTTTAAATGAAGCAAATTCCTGTTCAACTACGGTTTCGCTAAATAAAGCCTGAGAAGCAGAGGCTGGAATCGCAGAAATAACGTAATCTGCTTCCATTACTTCGTGATTGGTGAAAGCAATCCGATACCGCGTTTCTTGCTTTTCAATCTGCTCAGCTTGGTAGGAAGTAAAGATTTCTACGTTTTCTAGCGCTTTTGCTATCGCTTCTATAAAAGTGCTTAAACCATTTTGAAAGGATAGAAACTTTTTGTCTCCACTACTTTGAAATTGTTGACGGTGAATTTCAAGTCCCTTCATAATGCTTCCATATTTTTCCTTGTATTCAAGTAAATATGGCAAGGTCGCGGAAATCGACAAATCCGCCAATTTCCCAGAATAAACACCTGATAAAACAGGAGAAATTTGCTTTTCCACCATTTCATCCCCTAGATAGTAACGAAGGAAATCATCAATGGAATCATTTTTCGAAAAAGAACGATCTTGCAAGTAAAAATCTTTTAAAGCCTCTACTTTTCCAGTAGCAGACACTAAGGAACTTTTCGCCAAAGATTCGATGGTTGCGGGTATACCAAAAACAGAATCAGCGGGAATCGCCCCTAATTGACCATCTACATAAATAAAGGATTGACCTGTGGCATTATAAACCACCTCATCCTGTAAACCGAGCTCATCGATCCAATCCATTTCTTGCATTTTGCGGGTCACAATTGAATCTGCCCCTGTTTCCATAATGAAATCTTGATCCACTTTGGTACGAATTTTTCCTCCTAGTGACTCTTCTGCTTCCACTAAAATCAATCGTACATTCGCTCGTGTTGCCTTTTTCCATTTATGTAAAGAATATGCGGCTGACAACCCCGTTATACCGCCACCAATGATTAAAACCGTCTTCACCTCGTCACCTCATTTGCATGAATTTCTGCTTTTAGTGTACCATATTCACCTTAAAATCAGATATTTAACGGCTTCTTCACGGAGACCCAAGGACGCTCATCTTCCCAATGTACATTCAAGTTTAGTTTAAAGGTTTTCGATAAAAGCTCATCCGTTAATACCGCTTTCTTAGGGCCTTTTCCAATGATCTCTCCTTCGCGTAATAGTAATACATGCGTGATTTCCTCGGTCAATTCTTCAATATGATGTGTGACATAGACGACATGGCATTGTTGCTCAGTAATCTCCTTGATTAACAATAAAATTTCTTCCCGAGAGAGAATATCTAGTCCAGAACATGGCTCATCGATAATCAACAGTTTCGGATCATTCATTAAGGCCCTTGCAATTAACACTCTTCGCTTTTCCCCATGGGATAAGTAACGATACTCTTTGCCTTTTAAATAATCGAGGCGGAATTTCGAGATTAACGCATCCGCCTTCTCCCATGCTTCTGCCGGAACTTCTTGATACAATCCAATCGAGGCAAATTCTCCACTCACCACAATTTCTTCAATTGTTTCAAAATCTAGTGTTTCTGAAAATCTTTCAAGTGAACTACTAAATATTCCTAATTCATTACGCAGATTCGGGATATAAGAATTGCCGAACTCATACCCCAGAACATTCACATCCCCCGTTGTCGGGAATTGATATCCAGCTAAAATATTCAGAAGAGAAGTCTTTCCAGACCCATTTAATCCCAATACTGCCCAATGCTCCCCTGCTTTTATTTCCCAGTCAATATCATGTAAAATCTTTCGCCCTTCCCTTCGCCAGGAAACATCTTTTAAAGAAACTAATTTATTCTCCATCTTAAAGCACCCTTTCCTATAAAACATTCTTGCTCATTGTTATGAATAGTTTCCATTATAGCGAATGAACAAAAAATTTTGAAGGAAATAAATTTTAAAAAAGGAAAAGATGACAACGCATCTTCTCCTTTTTTGTCCTTGGATATCTTACCGATTACATCCGATTTTAATTAGCTTCATACCGTTCAAATGCTTGTTTTTGAATTTCCATGTACTCATCTAATCCCATTTTTTCGATACTTTTTACAAATTTATCCCAATGATCAAAGGATTCCTCACCAACAATAAACTTATCTTGCATCTCAGTAACATACTTTTCAATATCAGCGGTAAGCGGATCTAATTTTCTTGTTTCTTCTTCTGTGTACGTAAATTGTGGCCAAACTTCATCCAACAAATCAGGTTCTACCTTTTTGGCCGCTTCAATTGCCTGATCTGAGCCTTCAGAGCCATCAAAATAGTCTTGCATTAGGATTCCGGGTGGTCCAAGCCCTACCCAGCCAAGATATTTCACAATTTCTTGTTCCTTCGTTAAACCTTCACTACTATTCGTGATTTTCTCTAGGTACTTATACTTCCCATCCTCTGTTACTTCATAGGTTTCACCTTCTACACCCATATAAGTTAATCTTGAGCCTTCATCACTATAAAAATAGTCAACCCATCTAATGGTTGCGGCAGGATCAGGATTTTCATTTGTTAAGACAAATTTTCCAATATGTCCAACTGGGTGGGCCACATTAGACCATTTTTGATCACCATTCGGACCTTTAAGTGCCACACCCCCCACATATTTCTCGCCAATTTCTTTACTAAAAAGTTCCTCAGGGGCATAAAAAATCATGCTCGCATATTTATCTTCCATTCCATTATTCAAGAATTGGGCCCATTCAATCGAATAAATATTTGGTTCTATTAATTTCTCTGTATACAATTTGTTCAAATATTGTAGTAACTGTTTATAATTCTCTGTTGTTGGATAAAAACGAAGATCTCCTGTTTCAGGATCTTTGTCAATATAGCTGCGCCCCGTTGTACCGACCCCGAAGGCTCCGCGCAAATAATTCACCATCAGTGTTGCGTCATAGGTACCAAACGGTGTGATATCTGGATCCTCTTTCTTCACCTTTTTCAAGTAATTATAAAATTCATCTGTTGAAGCAGGTACTTCCATATCATATTTATCCAATAGTTCAGAGTTATACCACATAAGTGGATGCGTTCTTACGGAAGTAAAATCTGGATCATGGATAACCGGAAGTGAATAAATCTTTCCATTTGGAAATGTAATTGCCTTGCGAATATCAGGATTTTCCTCCATGAGTTTCGTAAGATTCGGCGCATACTTATCAAGTAAATCATTTAGCTCTAAGAACACGCCTTGTTGGCCATATTTTAAAATATCCAAGGGTGGCATATCGGCCGCATAAAAAGCGTCAGGCAAATTTCCACCTGCTAAAGCTAAATTCCTTTTTTCAGCCAACGCCTCTCCTTCGACCTGCTCCCATTCTACTTTAATATTTGTCATCTCTTCATACGTATTCCAAACGAGAATGTCATTCCAGTTTTTTTGTGTATTCTTTGCCATCCCAGCAAACATTTTTAGAGTAATAGGTTCTTTGACAATCGGCATACCGGTTTCATTTAAATTATCCGATGCTTCTTTTTCTGTTGTGGTCGTCTTTTTTCCAGACTCTTTATTACAAGCAACTAAGAACATCAACATGAACACTATAAGTAGATAGAATATCTTTTTGGCCTTCAAAGCAAGCCCCCCTATACGTTTTGTTAAAAGGTAAAACATTTCTTCTTCACGAATCCGATTTAAACATCCCCCTTTAAAATATTGATTAACAAGGCAGAGCCTTGATAAATCCGGAATTGATGTAAAACGCTTCCATATATATTTTTACTCGATGACCGCTATACTTAGGATAGAGCAAACCCTATGCTATTAGTTTCTTAAAACTTACATTCTACAAATTGTTCTGTCGTGATCCGACTTAATACAAGCGTTTTCATAAGGTTATAAACAAAATTATATTTCGATAAAACATACACTTTAACGGATTAATATTTCAATAATCTTACGGTACCACTTTGGCGCTCACTATGTCAAGATATAAGAAAAAATATCAAGTTTTGCACTTCCCAATGTGAGTTTTAAGGATTAGTTATTTTCATATCTTTCTAATGCCTGATTTTGGATTTCCATGTATTCGTCCAATTTCATTTTCTTAACCTTATTTACATAGTTATCCCAATTCGATAATGGTTCAGCTCCAGTAATAAATTTATCTCGCATTTCATCGACATATTTATGGATATCCGCTTGTAATCCGATTAATTTATTATTTTCTTCCACTGTATATGTGAACCGTGGCCAAATTTCTTCAGGCAAGTATGGTTTCAATCCTTCAGCAGTTTCAAGAGATGCCGGTAAGGTTTCAGCACCTTTAAACGTTGCTTCTCTAACAATCCCAGGATATCCTATTCCTAGCCAAATAATGTATTTAGACAATTCTTGTTCCATGGTTAAGCCATCGGGACTATTCGTAATTTTTTCCAGGTATTGAAGATCTCCATTTTCATTCACTTCAAAAGTTTCTCCTTCAACCCCCATAAAGAACAGTTTAGCCCCTTCTTCGCTGTAGAAATAGTCCATCCATCTCAGTGTAGCGGGGACGTTCTTATTCACGTTTGTAACAACGAAGCCGCCCATAGATGATAAGGGAGAATTCATCTGGTTAAACGCCTTCCCATTCGGACCTTCGAGTGCGGGTAATCCGACGAAATTTCCTCCTGGATTTTTTCCATAAATGGTTTCTGGACTTGAAATAACGGTACTCCCATACAATCCTTCCGCACCCAGGCTATAACTCGCGTTAGCATCAATGGTATAGATATTTTCCTGAATTAATCCTTCAGAATAGAGTGTATTTGCAAATTCGAGCATTTTCTTATATCCATCCGAAATAGGGTAAAAACGCAAGTCATTTATTTTCGGATCTATATCAAGATAGGGGTGTTTCAGGCCCCGATTCCCAACACCGAAAGGCCCTTTTAAAAATCCAATCAAACCATCCATATCGGTTGCACCATAAGGAATTTCATCCTGTTTGCCATTTCCATTAAGATCCGTTACTTTCACGGCTTTTAAGTATTCATAGAAATCATCAATCGTCTGGGGAATGTCCATTCCTAATTGGTCAAGCCAGTCTTTTCTAATCCATGGTTTCGCAATGGTTAAAACGGAAGTAAATTCAGGATCATAGATCGTTGGAACAGAATAAATATTCCCATCAGGGAATGTGATCCCCTTGCGAATTTCAGGATACTCTTCCAACAAAGCAGTCAAATTCGGCATATACTCTGTAATCAAGTCGTTCATTTTGAGAAAGACACCTTGTTGACCATATTTAAGCAGATCCTCATTTGGCAAAACCATTGCATAAAACACATCCGGTAAAGTGCCTCCAGCAAGTGCTAGGTTTCTTTTCTCCTCTAGGCCATCATTTGGAACCAGTTCCCATTCAATATGAATATTTGACATTTCCTCATACGTTTTCCATATGAGCGTTTCATTGTAATTATTGGAGGATAATGGCGACTGCCCTGACATGAACTTGAGTGTAATCTTATCATTGACAATTGGCATCCCAGCCTTATTGAAGTTTTCCAACTGTCCTTCATCCACTTCGAAATCTTCTGGACCTGATGTTTGGTCACCACATGCCGCCAAGATGCACATACCGGTCAACATAATCCAAACTAGTGACTTTTTTATAAACCGCAATTCTATCCCCTCCATTTTTCCGCAAAAATGAAAAAATAGATTTACATCTTATAAACTCCCCCCCATTTGCAGAGACTTCCCTGTTATCATATGTGCGAGTGAAGATAAAAAGGACAATGTTTGTATTCATATGAATACAAAATGGATGTGCTGACTAAAGATGCTTTCTTGCATTATCCTAAAATAGGAGATTACTCTTTCACAGATCCAATCAATACCCCCTTCACAAAGAATCTTTGTAAGAAAGGATAAATAATTAACAGCGGTAAGGAAGAGACCATGATAACGGCATATTTAACGAGGCTGGCTGTTTTAACTT